>JBAXOR010000012.1:0-10776 GCA_037133155.1 Chrysiogenales bacterium
AATAATGTTTTATTTTTATTTAAATATTCCCAAGCTAAAGGAAATTGTTTTTTCATTTCAATTTGTGAGAATAATTGCGCCGAATTGTTTTTTACTTCATATGGGAACAATACAAGTGCTGTTGGATTTGCCCAATATCGGTCTATATCACCACTGCGAACAACATTTTTCAAAATTAATGTTTCTATTTTTATCCATACATTAAGTTCTTTTGAGAATACTTCGATAGTATTTTTAATTTTGTTCCGAAAATCCTTAAAAAGAAAAACCGAATCAGCACTTGTTATTGGGCCTTGATAAATTCGATATGTTATATCACCTAATTTTGTTTGAACTTCACTTAACCGTTCAAACAATGTCGATCCTATGCCTACAGAAAAATTCCATTCAGAAGAAGTAATACGATCAGCAAGGATAGATGAAACAAGAGAGTCCGATGCATCAGCCGAAACCGATGCAACAAGGGGCTTAAGCCCCTTGTTACCTCCCTTGTCTAACTCCGCTTGCCAGGCTTCGAGGTCAGAAACTTTGACAAATTCACACTGTTCGCATCCAGCTTTATCCAGGAACATCAAGGCCGTGTAGGTAGTAGCGCCGTCGAAAACTTGCTGATCACCGAAATGGACAACATGGGAGAGATGTTTGCCCTCGGAAATCACTCCGCGCAAGGGGGCGCCATATTTCGAGTTGAAAAACTTGTGCGGCAAGATGAAACCAAGACGGCCTTTCGGATTTAGCAAGGCAAGTCCTTTTTCGACAAAGACAACATAGATATCGTAGTTTCCAGAACCGGCAGCGCGGTATTTTTCCTTTAAATATTTCACCTGCTCAGGATTACTTTCTTTCAGGGTCTGGATACGGACATACGGCGGGTTGCCGATTACGGCGTCGAAGCCGCCGGAAAACCCATCGCTTTGTGTATCACTAGCATAAACAAGGGGCTTAAGCCCCTTGTTGACTGCAATCCCATCCCCCCAACGCTCGGCATGTTTCAAGTGATTGTTCTGAATATAATTGATAACCGCCGCCAGTTCTTCATCGTTTTTTATCAATCTGGAATTAAATTTCTGCGCCCATACATGTTCAGTCCCTTTCGGCCAATCCCGGGATCTCTGAAACGCATGTGAGCTATATCCCTTAATCTTGCGAACCTTTTCGGTTAAATCGGCTTCAACTGTTGCGGCAATGACCATGTGAACATGATCGGGCAGGACATTCATCACTAAAACCACAATATCTTCTTTTTTACATTCTTCAAAGATTTTTTCTTTGATGAAATTCTGATCTTCCGGAGAAAAAATAAGCGGCTCTCCGGTTTGAACACCAAAAATAACCATGCGTTCCGACACACGCGAATTATGGGTGACAAAAGTAACAAACCACAAATCTGAATCTATCTCTTTATCAACAAGAGGCGCATCAACAAGGGGCCCACCAACAAGGGGTTTAAACCCCTTGTTATCGCTGCAGTTAACTGTTTCATTTTTCTTCCACTTCGAGAAGATGGCGGGAAACTGGTGCTGCCAGTCAAAGGGATTGACCCGACGCAGTTCTTCGGAGTCGGGAAACATTTTGCCCGAGAAATAATCGGAGCCGATCAAACTATTGCCGCACTTAACATTATCATTCAAATCAGGAAGGACGGTTTCTTTGAAGAGCGTGCGCTCCTCGTAAAGCTCCTCGCGGCGAGTATCTTCCAAAGCTTTCAAAGAAAGAGAAAAGCGCGACACTTCAACTGCTTGCTGATCGATGTCCACTCCGAACAGGTTGTTTAGTAAAATTTGGCGCTTGAGGCGGGCGGTCAGGCGCACGCGGCCGTCACTGTCGTAATAGGCGTCGGCACGGTCGGCGGCACTTAAACGTTTTTTAGTATCAAAATACTTGATGTGCCAGTCGATCAGGGCGGCATAGGCGCCAACCAGGAACGATCCTGAGCCGCAAGCCGGATCGAGAATTTTCAGTTTGGAGACATCGGCGGGGGCTTTACAATTTTCGAGCAACTTGCCCACTGTATTCTTGACGATATATTCCACGATATACTGCGGCGTGTAATAGACGCCGCCGGCCTTGCGCACTTCGGGTTTTTCCTCGATCTTCACCCGCTGCTCGGTCGTGCGCACCACCCGGCCCAGAAAGCGCTCGTAAATCGTGCCCAGAATTTCCACCGGCAGGACGGCGAAGTTGTAAGGCGAATTTTCCGGCTGCAAAGAGCGGATGATGTCACGCACCGTCTTGTTAGCTACGGTGACGGCTTCCAGTTCCGGGCGCGGTTTGAAAATGTTGCCGTTGTAAAAACGGTTCAATTTATCAAATATCTTGCCGCAGGCGGCGAACCAACCACTGTCGCTTTCGGCCAGGCCATCGCTCTCAATGGTTGCGGCAAGCTGGTCCAGATAGTCATCCTCGATTTCCCGATCGGAAAGGGCTTTGATGAAGATCAGCCGGTCTATCAGCAATTGCACAGCCGCGGTGATCAATGCTCCGTCGGCTTCAGGATTGAGTTTCTTCATGTCTTTGGCCAAACGCACGCGCCAACCGTTCTGGTCGTTGTCCATGTCGGCCAAAAACGCCTTGTCGGGCGGCATGCGGTTGGCCTTGACCTTGCGCGGCGAAAGGGCCAGGGCCCAGAGGCCGCGCGGCGTGTCGCAGTGGCGGGTGCGTGCACTGCACCTCATGTTCTCGCGCTCGAACAAGTCCCAGAGTTGGTCAAACTGGTTGACAAAGTCGTCACAGGTCCAGTTCAAGACCAGAAAATTGGATAGTGCCTTGGGATCGTTAACATGTAAAGTGCAATCAAGGACCACGAATTCCTCGAAGTCGCTGAGCACGGCAAAATCGATGCGCCGGACCGGGGCCAGGTTCTGGGTGGAATAACCATAGGCATAAACCTGGTTCAGCCAGCGCGGATCGTGCATGTCGTATTTTACCTGCTTGGCGTCCATGACCAGCAGGTGCTGACCGTCAAGCTGCAAGGTGTAATCAGGACGCTTGCCGCCGCGACCGGTGCGGTTGACGATAAATTCGTAGTCGGCAACGGCCAGGCCTTCATTGGTAGTGTTCCAGTTTAAATATTTGAACAGCGGGCGGATAAAATTATTCTCGATCTGGGCTTCGGCCTGATTTTGCAAACGAGACTTGTTCCTTTTAAAATCTTCGACCAGTTTTTCTATTTCGGCTTTGGCCTGTTCCTTGACATACCCCATGATTCAATTATAGCCTATTACCAGGCGAAAGCAAAGGTCGAAAATAAGCTGCCCTTTCCCTACGCGATTTTGCCCTCGCAGAGGTTTTCGTTGACCACGCGCTCGATCAAAACAGAGAGCTTCCTTTTTTTGTAGCCACGCACCGGCGGGATGCGCACCGAAAGGAAATTGCCGGTGATGACCATGGCATAATTGGGGTTCTCCTCGATCAGGATGCCGGGCAGGATTTTCCCCAGGAAGCGCTCGCGGTACGCCAGCTTCAAGCCGTTGGCCAATTCCTTCAATTCCTGCGCCCGGGCGCGCACAACTTCGGGCGGCAGCGGCTCAAGCAAACCGGCCTTGGTCCCGGGCCGGAGCGAAAAAGGGAAAATGTGCAGATAGTCCAACGGAGAGGATTGGATGAAATCCATTGTTTCCTGGAATTCCCTTGCGCTTTCACCCGGAAAACCGACGATAATATCAGCACCCAGATTGGCATCCGGAAAAAACTTGCGAAAATGGGCCAGGATCTTGTGGTATTCGTTGCTTTTACTGCCGCGATTCATGCGCCGGATAACAGCATCACTGCCGCTTTGCAGGGAAAAATGAAAGCTGCCGGCAACCTTTGAAAAACTTCTCAGCTCCTTGACGAAGCTATATTTGATGAAGCGCGGGTCCAGGGAACTCAGGCGGATCACTTCCACACCCTTCAGGGGCTCGATCGCCGCGATCAGGTCAAGGAGCGTTTCGCGGGGAAACAAGTCATAACCGTAAGCCGAGAGGTTGATGCCGGTCAGGACCACCTCCTGATAGCCCAAGGATGCGTAGTGCCTGACCTTTGCCACAACTTCATTTTTTAAAAGACTCTGCGCTTTGCCGCGCAGTGACGGCACGATGCAATAAGCGCAGCGAAAATTGCAGCCGTCCTGGACTTTTAAGAAAATCCGTGATTTGAACGATGAATGAAAGATCATGCGGCTGGCAAGCGGAAAAAACTCACTGACGGCCTGGATTAATTGTTTCTTTTCCTGATTGTCAAAAAAAAAATAATTCTTATATTTTTGACTCAGGACGGCCTTGTCCTGGGTGACCGTGCAGCCGGCAATGAACCACTTGACGTTCGTGTTACGATAGGTTTTGCCTATAAAGCGCAGCACATCCTTTTCCGCTTTGGCGGTGACGCTGCAGGTGTTTAAAATGCCGAAATCGGCCTCCGCCTGGGCGGATGTCAATTCATAGCCGCGTTTTTCCAATTCGATGATCCACTCCTGGACTTCAGCCTGGTTGCTGCGGCAGCCGAAATAATCAACGACAAACTTCATCCTTGAGCCAGTTTGTCCTTTAATTTCCGGCTTTTATCCAACACATTTTCGCGCTGTTCGCTGCGGTAAGCATGCAGTTTTTCCTTGAGCAGCGGATCATGCAGCGCCAGCAGCGCAACCGCAAAAAGAACGGCGTTGGTCGCGCCGGCAGCGCCGATGCCGAAAGTGGCAACCGGCACGCCGGCCGGCATCTGCACCATGGAGAGCAAGGAATCGAGTCCGGAAAGTGGTGATTCAATGGGCACACCCAGAACCGGGATCAAGGTATGGGAGGCCACGACGCCGGGCAGATGGGCGGCGCCACCGGCCGCGGCAATGATCACTCCGATCCCTATTGCTTCAAATTCCCGGACCAGCTGCAGGGTGCGTTCCGGTGTGCGATGGGCAGAGCTGATTTCAATTTCCAGAGGAATCCCGAACTGGCGCAGCAGAGCGATGCCTTTTTCAATGGCTGGATAGTCGGAGTCGCTGCCCAGGATTAAGGCTATTTTGGCCTTCATTTGCGACTCCAACCAATATCACGGCGAAAGCTCATGTCTTCAAAAGCGATGAACGAAATACCATTATAGATTTTGTCCATGGCTTCTTTCAAGGTTGGAGCGGCAGCGCAAATATTGAGCACCCTGCCGCCGGCAGTAACCAGACCGTCCTTGTCCTGGGCCGTACCGGCATGAAAAACCTCCAAACCCATTACCTTGGCCCTTTCCAGACCCTGGATCTTCTGCCCTTTGACGTATGGACCAGGATAACCCTTGGCAGCCAGCACCACGCAACCGGACACATTCTTATCCCAATCAGCGCTGACATCAAAAATGTTTTCGTCGGCCGCTCCTTCCAAAATATCGACCAGATCACTTTTCAAGCGCATGAGCACTACCTGGGTTTCCGGATCACCGAAACGGGCATTGAATTCGAGAACCCTCGGCCCTTCGCGGGTGATCATCAACCCGGCATAAAGAATGCCTTTGTATTTCTTGTTTTCAAATTTCAACCCCGAAACCGTCGGTTCGATAATGTTCTTCATGATCGCATTGAAAAGGTCTTTGCTGATCAGCGGCGCCGGAGAAATGGCTCCCATGCCGCCGGTATTGGGACCTTTATCATTGTCTAAAGCTTTTTTGTAATCCATGGACGAGGCCAGCGGCATTATCCGTTTGCCGTCGCAAACCACCATGAACGACATTTCCTGGCCTTTGAGAAACTCTTCGATTACAACCTTCTCCCCCGATTTGCCGAATTTCCCTTCAAGCATGATTTCCTTGATGCCGGCTTCAGCCTCTTCTTTTTTCTGGCAGATATACACGCCCTTGCCGGCAGCCAGCCCGTCAACCTTGATTACCAGTGGAAACGCGGCTGTCTTAAAATATTCCAGGGCATCGACGGCTGAATTGATGATTTTGAAAGCCGGGGTGGGGATATTATTCTTGCGCATGAATTCCTTGGCAAAGGATTTGGAGGTTTCGATCATGGCCGCCTTTTGGGTGGGACCGAATATTTTCAGGTTGCGACTGTTGAATTCGTCGACAATGCCCAATCCAAGAGGCTGTTCCGGTCCGACCACGGTCAGATCGATTTTCTCTTCCCGGGCGAAATCAGCCAGTTCAATTATGTTTGATGGTTTAATATCGACACTTTCGGCCAGGTTACTCATGCCGGGATTACCGGGCGCGGCGAAAATTTTACTTACCCGTTTGGATTGTGAAATTTTCCAGACCAGGGCATGTTCACGGCCACCCGATCCGACGATCAATATTTTCATCTTGACTCCTTCTTTTTTCTCAATCAAATTATAGAAAAAAAAAGCGCTTTGCACAAGAGCAGCACAAGTTATCTACCCCCTTTGGGGGTTGACTCACTATATAGTCACACTATGGTTTCGCAATTCCTGTTTGCTACTGAAACCATTTAGTGTGACTATAGTGAGAGCAACTATTCCGTGGCGAAATAAACAGGATTTTCAGCTAGGAAGACATCGCTGAATATTTCTTTGACCACCTCGCCCTTCAAGCCCATGTAAAGCGGAAAACCGGCGTAATACAGCAGGGTGGGAAACACATCGGCCAGGGAGATGGAGTCCTGGAACAGGCCTTTTTTTAATGCCGATTTTTCATACAATAAAAAAGTGCCCAGTTCATTCATGGACTTGTAAACAAAAACATCCCGGTGGCCGATGTTTTTGACCAGGATACGCCGCCACACCGGCAGGGGCTCCATTTCATAAAAACTCAACACCATCAGCAGTTCGTTGTCGCCCATGGAACCGATGATCTTGCCCAGCACCGCATCGTAATATTCATAGTATTTATCCAGTATCCAGCCGTATTTTTCGCGGTTGCCGGGGTTAATGAGATTGCCAAAATATTCCGGACGCGCGTAATGGTAAAAAAAAGAATTCACATTCTCCAGTCCGGGAAGGAGGACCAGAGAATAGCGATAATTACTGTTTTTCAATTCCGGGATCTGGTTGCGGATAAAATCATCGTAATAAAACGTTTTTTTTAAAATGGTCAGTTTAGGGTCTTTCCGGGCCAGGGAGGCGGAAAAAAACTGCACGAAATTATTGTTTTTTTTCAGGTTATTTTCGGCATACGTAGGCCAGACAGACGGATTGATCATGGTAAAAGCCTTGAAACCGTTACCCTGGTAAAAATCTTTCAGGCGATCCAAATGCCCACCGGATGCTTTTTTATATAAATTCGTCACTTGCAGCTTGGCTGAATTCCTGAAAAAAATGTATTTGGGGTAAATATCGAATTCAAGGAGCACATCACGGAACTGAAATTTGAAATCAGAGTGATTGGCAAAATCGGCCGGAGATTCACCGGTCAGCAGGGTGTTGAAAAAGGACAATTCCGGATTGGGCCTAAAGGTTTTCAAACGTCCCATAACGCCATTTTCCTTGATCCAGTTAAAATTCAGCAGCTTTTGCTCCTGGGAGACGCTGAGCAAATAATTCAACGACAACCCCTCCATGATGACCAGGTTGATTTGGCGGGGAGGATTGATGACCGGCGCTGAATATTTAAAAGTGGATAAAGGGGTTGAAGTTTTTTGCATGAGCAAGGTATACCCGGCCCAAACATTAAAACAAATAAGCAGCATGAACAAAGCCTGGGTCCATTTTTTACGCCGGGTTTTTAAAAAAATAAAAATGATACCCAGGATGAGAATCAGGAAATTCAGCAACAGGATTTTAATAAAATTATTTTTGGCCGCACTACCGAAAAAATCATGATAATAATCGTAGTTGGCATAAATAAGCACCGAAACAACCAGAATGGTAAAGGAAATAAAATAGACCGGTGTCGGCGGGTCGATAAAGCCGATGGGATATTTACGCTCTGAAAAAAATTGCACCACGAAAAAACTCAAGGTGATAAAAACAAGCCACAACGGGCCATAATAGGCAAGCAGGTTCAAAAAAACCGGCAGCAGCATGTCGGCTGTTAATGCGACCTGGGGATTTAGAAAAGCGATCAGAAGCAGAATGAAAAAAGTGAAAATGCAAGCCGTTAAAGCGAAATTAATGAGCAGTTTCAAAGAGCGCAGCAATTTATTTTTCGTAGCCTTGAGAAGTGGTGATCAGCATCAGCGTTGTCTGGCCGATCTTAAACTCCGTCTGGTCGGTGATTTCGGTGATCGAAACCTTGTCATCGCTGATAAAAGTGCCGTTGGTGCTGCCCAGATCTCTGAGGAATACTTTTTCATTGCGCACTTCAATGGCCAGGTGCTTGCGGGAAACTTCCTTGTCCGGAATGATCAGATCAACTTTTCCGCGTCCAATCAGGACGTAGGGTTTATTCAAATGAAATATGAAGCCGGCCCGGGCGCCCTTGATCACGGCCAGCGAGATCTTGCGGTCGTCGGGCAATTTCAAATTTTCATTGATCCAAAGGGAATCCTCCACTTTCTGCTGCAGGATCTTGGCGGTATCTTTCTTGCTGGATGAATCCCCCTTGGCTTCCATGATTTCAAAAACCGTCTGGCAACGCGAGCATTTCAGCTTGTTTTTGCCCTTGACCCTCTCCTCGGAGATCTCATATTTGGCCTTGCACTGAGGACATTCGATAATCATGGTTCGATTATATCATCAAAAAAAATCATTAGTCAATCGGCAGGAAGATTTTGTCGCCGATTTCCAGTTTCAGTTTTTTCGCCAAACCGCCATTGATCTCCAGAACATACCGGGCCGGGAATTTCGAGTCGTACGATGGACAGGGATCGCCGCAACAAGGGGGCACGGAAGTAACCATATCGACAATCTGCTGCCCCTGGTTCAAAAAAATGATATCCAGGCTGATCAATGTATTTTTCATCCAGAAACTGCGGTAGTCTTCATCGTTGAAGATGAACAACATGCCATAGTCGTCTTTGATGCTCCGGCGGAACATCAGCCCCTTGCTTTGTTTTTCAGGCGTATCAGCAATTTCCGCCAAAAATGGCTTGTCCTGAATGTAAATCGTGACGAAGCGGTTTCCTCCGGCCAGCAAGCTGACAAAAGCAATCAGTAAAAAAAATACTTTTTTCATACCAGGGGCACAAAAATTACGCCGATCAAATCGGTTGCTGCAATTTTCCCGGCCTGCTTGTCATAACGGACCAGCCGCTGGTCACTGCCGCCCACCGGCGCGATAACGATCCCCCCATCGTCCAGCTGGGCGAATAAGGCTTCGGGGAATTGATCAGGCGCCGCGGTCAGAATCATGCGGTCGAAAGGGGCAAACTCGGGCCAGCCTTCCTGACCGCGCCCGATTTTAAATTGAATATTTTTATAAGTAAAACCAGCCGCTAGAAGCTCTTGCGCAGCGCGGCTCAACTCGGGAATCACTTCCACGCTGTAAACCTGGGCGGCGATTTCGGCCAGCACAGCGGTCTGGTAGCCCGATCCGGTTCCGATTTCCAGCACTTTTTCGCCGCCCTGCAATTCGAGCGCCTCGGTCATATAAGCAACGATATATGGCTGGGAGATGGTCTGTCCGAAACCGATAGGCAAAGGGCCGTTGACATAGCTGTTCATTTTCTCCGCCTCGGGCACAAACAGTTGGCGGGGAATTTTGGCCATGGCCTGGAGCACGGCGGCGGAGCGGATGCCCCGGGCACGAAGCTGCCCTTCCACCATAGCGCGGCGCTGAATTTCATAATTATCGGTCATTTTCAGTAAGACTTGGCAAAAACCACCGTGTGGGCGGCTTTTTGTGAACAAACCACGCAGACAGGCAAATCAGCCTCAGGAACAGCAAGGATCACCCGGATGGTGGCCGAGGTGTCGGCTTTCACCTTGGCCTCGCAATCGGGGCTGCCGCACCAGCCGCAGCGGATGAAGCCGCGGCTGCCGGCCGTGGCCTCAAGCAACTCGGCATACGAGTTCGCCTGGCGGGTATTGGCGTCGCGGAAGGCCAGGGCCCGACTGTACAACTCGCCCTGGATGCGCTCCAGCAGGCGGGGCAGCTCCTCAGCCAGGGAGCTCCAGGGGACGAAGCTCTTTTTGCGGTCGAGACGGCTGACCAGCACCACCTGCTGCTTTTCGATGTCCTTGGGCCCGATCTCGATGCGCACCGGCACGCCGCGCATCTCCCAGTCGGCGTACTTCCAGCCCGGCGTGTAGGCGTCGCGATCGTCAAGGAAAACGCGCAAGCCCTTGCCCTTCAGTTCGGCAAAGATTTTTTGCGCCTGCGGCAAAACCGTTTGCTGCCAGTTGCCGGCGGAAATCGGGACGATCACGGCCTGGATCGGCGCCACGCGCGGCGGCAGGATCAGCCCCGAATCGTCGCCATGGGTCATGACCAGGGCGCCGACCAGGCGGGTGGTCGCCCCCCAGGAGGTCTGCCAGGCATATTCCAGTTTCTGCTCCTTGCTCTCGTAGCGGATGTTGAAGGCCTTGGCGAAGTTCTGGCCGAGGTTGTGCGAGGTGCCGGCCTGCAGAGCCTTGCCGTCGGGCATCAGCATCTCTATGGCGTAGGTGCGCACGGCGCCGGCGAACTTCTCGCTGTCGCTTTTGCAGCCGGTGAGCACCGGGATGGCCAGGTACTCCTCGGCCAGCTTGCGGTAGATGCCCAGCATCTGCAGCGTCTCCGCCTCCGCCTCCTCGGCAGTGGCGTGCACGGTGTGCCCCTCCTGCCACAGGAACTCGGTAGTGCGCAAAAAGAGGCGTGTGACCTTCTCCCAGCGCACGACGTTTGCCCACTGGTTATAGAGCAGAGGCAGGTCGCGCCAGGATTTGACCCACTTGGCGTACATCGAGCAGATGATGGCTTCCGAGGTCGGGCGCACGG
>JBAXOR010000013.1:0-10714 GCA_037133155.1 Chrysiogenales bacterium
ATAACTGTCTTCCAGGCGCGAGGAATAAAATTTGAAACTGCGGTCGGCCAGCTTGACCGGCAGGGTCAGCGAATCTTCCGGGGAATGCATGAGCAGGGTCTCCATGCCCATACTGTTCAGGGAATTGATGATATCCAGGGCGATGACACCGCGGGTGGGAATGAGCACTTTCTCTTTGATGGCCGCTCCTTACAAGGGAATATTGCCGTGCTTTTTAGGGGGCAGCTTCTGGGATTTGTTGGCCAGCGCTTCCAGGTTTTTGATCAAAAAAGGCCGCGTTTCGACCGGCAGGATGATATCATCCACATAACCGAAAGCCGCAGGTTCCTTGGGATTGGCGAACTTTTCCTTGTATTCCATGATCAGCCGTTCACGGACGGTTTCAGGCTCCACGGCTTCGGAAATGTCTTTTTTAAAAATAATATTGATGGCTCCCTGCGGTCCCATGACGGCGATTTCAGCCGTGGGCCAGGCGCAGACGACATCGGCGCCCAGATGTTTGGAACTCATCACGATGTAAGCTCCGCCATAGGCCTTGCGTATAATTACAGTAAGTTTGGGCACCGTGGCCTCTGAATAAGCATAAAGCATTTTAGCGCCGTGCTTGATAATTCCAAGCTGTTCCTGGTCCCGTCCGGGCAAAAAACCCGGGACATCGACAAGGCTGACCAGCGGAATGTTGAAAGCGTCGCAAAAACGGATAAAACGCGCCCCTTTCAATGATGCCTGGACATCGAGGGTCCCGGCAAAAATGCCGGGATTGTTGGCGACGATACCGACTGTTTTTCCGCCCAGGCGGGCAAAACCGACGACCAGGTTCTGGGCATAGCCCTTGTGAACTTCGAGAAATTTCTGGTGATCGACCAATAGGGTGATCAATTCTTTTACTTCATACGGCTTGTTGGGATTGACCGGTACAATTTCGTTCAGTTTGTCGTCCATGCGGTCAAAAGGATCATCGGTTGCGGCGGCCGGCGGCGGCTCCATATTGGATGACGGCAGGTAACCAAGCAATTCCTTGACCATATCGAGGGTATCTTTTTCATCGCGGCCGACAAAATGAGCGACCCCGGAAACCGTCGCATGGCTTTCGGCTCCGCCCAGGGCTTCAAAGGTCACTTCCTCCTTGTTCACCGCCCTGATGACTTCGGGACCGGTGACAAACATGTAACTCGATTTATCGACCATGAACACGAAATCGGTGATGCCCGGAGAATAGACGGCGCCCCCGGCGCAGGGTCCCATGATGACCGAAATCTGGGGAATGACTCCTGATGAAATTGTATTGCGATAAAAAATATCACCGTAACCGGCCAGGCTGTTGATCCCTTCCTGGATGCGGGCGCCGCCCGAATCATTGATGCCGATGATCGGCGCTCCGGCCTTCAGGGCCAGATCCATGACGTTGACGATCTTGCGGGCATGCATTTCGCCCAAAGAACCGCCCAGGACGGTGAAATCCTGGGAATAGACATAAACCACCCGGTCATTGATTTTGCCGAAACCGGTGATCACGCCGTCGCCGAGGAATTTTTTTTTGTCCAGGCCGAAATTGCCGGAATGGTGCACGACATACCCTTGTAATTCCACAAAGGTATTGGGGTCAAACAAGTATTCGATGCGATCCCTGGCCGTCATCAGGCCGCGAGCCCGGCGTTGGGCCAATTTATCGAGCCCGCCGCCCGCGTCTTTTTCTTCGCGCAGTTTGATTAATTCCTTGATTTTGGTTTTCATTTCATTCCCCTGGAAATCGATTGTATCTTCAATTGCAATAAAAATCAAATCATGGATCAGTCGGCGAGGGTGGAGAAAGAATTAAAAAAAATGGCATTGCCGGGATAAGGGGCGATATGGATTGCGGCTAAATCTTTTCCCCACTCTTTTGAAAGAGAGTGGTGAGTTTTTTAGTCGATCATTGACCTTTCTCGTATCTCCGCCTTGTTCACGATTTGTATATTTATTTATTCTAATTTGTAAGAACATTCTTACATTTTCAATGAAAAGCCCCTCCGGTTACAATCCTGGCAAAACCATAAAAAAAACTCGAAAGCCAGTACCCATAAAGATGTAACGGATTAATGAAAGTATCAGGCAGAATTTGGCACAACTTTTGCATACGCTTTTATATTAGAACGTGATAGGAAATCATGTTCAATGGAGGAAAACATGGCAGTAGAAAAAGCGGTCGGTTCGAGCAGCTTGGTTGAGGTTATTGACCGGATCCTGGACAAGGGCGTCGTGATTGATGCCTGGGTGAGAGTCTCCTTGGTCGGCATTGAGATCCTTGCTGTGGAAGCCAGGGTGGTTGTGGCCTCAGTCGAGACCTACCTGAAGTATGCTGAAGCTATCGGTCTGACAGCGACGGCAGCCTAAGGTTCGGACACAAGGGATTCTTGCCGCATCATCCTTTAATGAGCAGATGGTTTGCGGAGCAAATCATAGGCCGAAAGGCCGGCTGCGAATTATAAGCATGGTTCGCCAAGAAATTCCTTCCTTTAAAGAAAAGGAACGAATGAAAACAATACCTGTTAAAGAAAACATGAAAGGTATTACTGAAAATATACTCTCTGCTTTCGAAGCCAGGATTCAGAGTCTTGGGGATATCTTTGATACCACCCACCTGCTGCTGCGGGGTTTCGAGGATTCATTTCTTGATACAAAACAGGAACGGGAAAAATTCAGCGCGGAATTACGGGAAAATCTTGCCAAAAACGACTCGTTGCGCAAGAAGGATTTTGACAATATGATGCGCAGCATTCTGGCGGCTTCCGCGGCCAGGGAGAAAGAAGTACGGAATTTGTTAGATAGTTATCTCGGCGGGCAAAAAGAAATGGCCCAGGCTTTAAGAGAAAATTTGAGCAAGGACAAAGAAGCCCTGGCCAAAGGTGAAGCCGGCAGGATCAAAGCATTCCAGGCAATGATCAAGGAACTCCTGGCCAGGCAGGAAGAGAGAAAAGAAGAGGTTACTGCCAATCTGAAAGAATTTCAGGTAGATCAGCAGGAGATGGCAAAAAGACTCAAAGAACTTTCAGCCAAAGGCAGCCAGCTGCGCATAAAAGATCTTAAGGTAATGCTTAAGGAATTCAAGAGCCAAAATGAAGAACGGATCGTTCGCCAGGAAAAAAGGCGGGAAGATGTCCGGCACATGATTGGCGTTTTCAAGAAGGAAAGAAACGAGGCAGCCAGTAACTGGCAGGAGATGGAAAAGATGCTGGCGCGCAGAAAAAGCGGTTTGCTCCGGACAATTCACTCCACACCTTTATCCAAGGTTGTATAAGCCATGGGTAAGCATGTGAGTTTCATTATTATAGATGGAAAATAAAGAGTGTCAAAATTAAAAAAAAGGAGGAATTAAAATGGGAATGGCGAATGATGTTAAAAATCTCAGTGAGGACATTGTAGTTGCGCATGATGCCCGGGTCAAGGCCATGGGAACGCTGGTCAAGGAGACGCAAGTATTAGCCAAGGACACGCAAACCATGCTCAAAGGCTTTAACCGGGAGCGCAAAGAAATGTCTGTTCAGCAAGCCAGGGCCTTGGCTGAATTTGTGACCGGCATGAAGAATAATGTGGCCGGTATACTCAAAGGTTTCAGCGCGGAGCACAAGGAAATGTCTGCTCAGCAGGCCAAGGCATTAGCTGCTTTTATGGCCGACCTGACAAAAAACGTAGGTAGCATGGTCAAAGGCTTCAGCGCGGAACATGAAGCTATGGCTGCTTCTCTCAAGGCGAGTCTCAAGGAAAATACCAGGGACATCGAGACTTATGTGAAAAGCAAGCTCCGGGAATTTTCTGCCGCCCACGCCGATATGAGCGCGGCGCTTAAGCAAGACCTGGCGAAATATGTCGCGAACATCATCAACGGGACCTGTAAACTGTTGGCCGGATTCCATGGCGACCGGGAAAAGATGGGAGCCCATTGGCAGGACATGACGGCGGTGATGGCCAGGAAAAGAGGAACTAAGTCGGTTGATGTGGAAGCAGGGGTGAAAACGGAAACAGTCGAAGCTGCCGTCGAAAAACCCAAAAAAAGGAAGCCGGCCAATAAAAATTGACTCTCCGCGATCGCCAAAGCGGGGGAAAAATGAAACGAATTTCAGGAGATAAAAATGGGAATTGCCAATGATGTCAAAAATCTCGGTGCGGACATAGTGACTTCATACAATGCCCGGGTCAAGACCATGGGAACGCTTGTCAAGGAGACGCAAAATTTAGCCAGGGACACGCACATCATGCTCGATGGCTTTAACCTGGAGCGCAAGGAAATGTCTGCCCGGCAAGCCAGAGACTTAGATAAATTTATGGCCGACCTTACAAAAAACGTAGGCGGCATGATCAAAGGCTTCAGCGCGGAGCATAAAGCTATGGCTGCCTCTCTCAAGGCGAGTCTCAAGGAAAATACCAGGGAAATCGAGACTTATGTGAAAAGCAAGCTCCGGGAATTTTCTGCCGCCCATGCCGAAATGAGCGCTGAACTGAAAAAAGATCTGGCGCAATATGTCGCGAATATCGTCAACGGGACCGGAGAGCTGTTGACCAAGTTTTATGGTGAAAGAGAAATACTGGGAACCCATTGGCAGGCCATGGCGGCCGTGATGGCCAGGAAAAGAGGCCGCATGCCTATTTCGAGAGCAAGAAAAAAGGTTTTCAGCGAAAAAGAATTAGTTGAAAAAATGGAAAAAATTCCTGGAACTGTGAATATGGCTTTGAGTGCAAGAGTGCTGGAATTCCTCAGCCAACATCCTGAAGGCGCCCTGGTGAGTGCTATGGAAGGGCCGCTTGGAGCTTCGAGAATAAAACTGGGCCTGGAAGCGAAAAAGCTCCTTGACAACAGCCGCGTGAGAAAAGAAAATAATCTTTACTTTCCTCTATAGAAAACAAGGTTACAAATGAAGTTATAAGGGGCGAGTTTCTTTGATCTCCCGCACCTGCGGGAAAGGAGGGGTGCGAAGATGGAGAAAAAGATTGTCTGCGTCTTTTGTAAAGGCACAGGCCAAGCCCACTTTGCTTTGCCGGTAAAACCTGCCGCCCGCCAGGCCGAGGTTGCAGAGCCGGCAATAAAATGCGCTTTCTGCGCAGCGGCCGGCGTCTATCCGCGCAATGCTTTGGTTTCCTGCATTTTCTGTAATGGCAAAGGTATGGTTGCATTTACAGGCGCAACCAACAGGGCAAAGATTCAGGTGCAGTACAATGGCTAACGGCCGGCCCTGCCCAAGATGCAGAGGCAAGGGCATCGTATAAAAAAGAGGAGGTGAAAAGATGAGTGGAACATTCAATTGCCCAAAGTGTGGGACTACAACCTGGGGCAATCTCAAATATTGTTCAAATTGTGGTCAATCCCTCAATAAAACATGTGCGGACTGCGGAAAAAGCTGGCGGTACATTTATGCCGGTGGATACAAGTGTTGCCCTAATTGCGGGGCAAAGATGAGTAAAGAAACAGTTAAATCTTCAACAAAAAAAGGGGAGAAGCAATGATTGACGAAAACACAACGGTATTGGATCCGAGTCCCCTGCCGGATTTTGTAGAAACAAAGCATGTCAAGGACATTACCAACAGAGCCCTGGCTTTTATCAAGGCGGGTTTTCCGGTCCATTTCAGGGGGGTGTCGGGTTCCGGCAAGACCACCCTGGCCATGCACTTAGCCGGCAAAATCGCCAGGCCGGTGGTCATGATCCACGGCGATGAAGGCTTCACCACCTCTGATCTGGTGGGCGGCGAATACGGCTACAGGATAAGGAAAGTTGTTGACCGGTTCATCTCCCGGGTTCTGAAGACCGAAGAAGACATGGTGAAACGCTGGGTTGACAATCGCCTGACCATTGCCTGCAAGTACGGCTTCACCCTGATCTATGATGAATTTACCCGTTCAAGGCCTGAGGCCAATAATATTCTTCTTTCTATTTTGCAGGAAAAAATGATGGATCTGCCGTTAGGCCGTGGCGGTGAAGAGTCTTATTTAAAGGTCGATCCTGATTTTACGGCCATTTTTACATCCAACCCCGAGGAATACGCCGGGGTGCACAGGAGCCAGGATGCTTTGCGGGACAGGATGATCACCATGGACCTGGACTACTTCGACTATGAGACAGAAGTGGCCATTACCCAGGCAAAAGCAAAACTTTCAAGACAGCATGCCGAGATAATTGTCAATATTGTCAGGGGCTTGAGAGAGTCGGGAAAGTGTGAGTTCGCCCCCACTGTGCGCGGCTGTATCATGATCGCCAAGACCCTTAAAGTCCTGAACCTTACCCCCTTAAAAAATGCCGACGGTGAATTTATCCAGATATGCCAGGATATATTGGCTTCCGAGACAAGCCGGGTCGGTTCAAAGACCAATCAGGATCGGGTGAAAGAAATTGTTAAAGACCTGGTCAAGAAAGAAGTCGCCGCCGGGGTGACTATTGCTGCCGGCAAGAAAAAAGAAATTGCCGGTCGCAAAACCAAAAAAGGGGGATAATACAAATGAAAGGATTACAGCAGGTAACAAGCGGTAGAGACGTAAAAAGCATACGTTCTGTCGGCGCCAGGTCCATACCAAAAATCCAGAGATCCCCATACCTGGAATTGTATACGCATAAAAGAGAGAAGGACAGGCTTGAGAAAGAAATCTTTGCCCTGGATAAAAGAAGCGGCACCGTGCGCAGACTTTTAGATGCAATAAACAAACGCATTGAAAAGTTGCAAGCCGAAGCGCGCGAAGAACAGGAAACTGCAACTTTTAAGCATGCTCCCGCCAAACCCCTGAAAACACTGGCTATAAAATATTAGCAGGTAATGAGGCATCAAAATGGATTGGAAGACGTATGAATGGAAAAACCAGAAGGCAGGGCCAAAAGGCGAAATTCTTAACCATGCGAACTTTATATGCGCATTATGTAAAGGTAAGGGGCTTATTAAAAACAATAACCGCTGCCCGGCCTGCTTGGGCGCTGGAACTGTAAAGGTTTCGCCACCGGCGGTTATTTGCGCTTATTGCAATGGCGCAGGCCGTTCGATCCAGAACAGAGATCTTGCCTGCAGTATCTGTAAAGGCAAAGGCGTGGTCGGGGTAAGCAGTGAAGCTAGCAAACCCTGCCCGGCCTGTAAAGGCAAGGGCAGGGAAAAAGGCGGGAATTTCCCCTGCTTGCTGTGCAAAGGGAAGGGCATGGTGGCGAAGAATAATTTATAACCATCAACCCTTTAAAATGAGGAAACAAAATGGCAAAAAAAAACAAAAAAGAGGTGGAAGCGAATGGTTTTGATGCTGACTTACGCGTTCTCCTGGGCGGGATAGAAAAGTTCGTTGACCTTGCCCAAAAGTTTCAGGAAGCAGGCGGAGGAATCAAGAAGAAAGGCGCGATCGATTTAAGCGACCTGAAGGAAGGCACGCAGGAAGTATTCGGTTTTTCCATAAAAACAACAGCCGGCGGCAGGCCGATTGTCGAGCATTTCGGCAACATCAAAAAAACTCCCGACGGGGCAAAAGTTGCCGGGGCGAGAGAGCCGGTTGTTAATGTCTTTGCTGAACGCAAAGAGATCAAGGTCTATGTCGAGATGCCTGGTGTAAATGAGGAAGGAATCAGCGTAAATTTAAGGGGCGACATATTGGAAATAAAGGCGGTAAACAAGGACAGACAATATCATAAGGAGATCCTGCTGCCGGCCCATGCCAAGCTTAACACGCTGGCGAAAAGTTATAAAAATGGCATTTTAGAAATTATTGTAAAGGCGCTATCAGAGAAAATTCGGGGAAGCGCTTTGTTGCCAGGCAATAATTCACAACCGGCAACCTATTTCAAGGAGAAAATAAAGTGACAAAAGAAAACAAAAAAAAGGTAGCGGCAAATGGTTTTGATTTTGGCCTGGGCGGTCTCCTGGGCGGGATAGAAAAGCTCGTTGACTTGGCCCAAAAGCTTCAGGAATCAGGCGGCGAAGTCAAAAAAGAGGGCGAGTTTGATTTAAGCCACCTGAAAAAAGACATGAAGGGCGTATTCGGTTTTTCGGTGAAGTCAATGGCGGGCGGTAAACCCATTGTTGAGCCGTTCGGCAATATCAAGAAGACTCCCAAAGGACCACAAGTTGCCCAGGAGAGAGAGCCGATCACTGATGTCTTTGATGAAGTCGCAGAGGTCAAGGTTTATGCCGAGATGCCGGGAGTAAATGAGGAGGGCATCAGCGTAGAGTTAAGGGGCGACATATTGGAAATAAAAGCGGTAGGCAAGGACAGGCAATATCACAAGGAGGTTTTGCTGCCGGCCAAAGTTAACCATGAAACCCTGGTGAAAAGTTATAAAAACGGCATTTTAGAAGTTATTATAAAGAAAAGTTAAATGGCATTAAGCGGCCTGAAAGAAGATTCTTTAAAGCTGATTTTATTCGGCGGCAAGGGCGGGGTGGGCAAGACCACCTGCGCCTTGAGCGCCGGATTTTATTTAGCTGAAGAGGGTTTCAAGACATTGGTTATCTCAACCGATCCGGCTCATTCCCTTGCCGATAGTTCAGGCCAGAAGATCGGCGCCGAGATAAAAGCAATAAAAGGCGTAAAAAATTTGAGCGCCCTCGAGGTAAGTGCGCAAAAGGCCCTTGCCCAATTCAAGTTAAAATACGAGGGGCAGATAAAGAAAATCTTTGCAACCTCTTCTTATTTGTACCAGGAAGACATCGATTCTTTCTTTGCTTTGCCTATCCCGGGCATAGATGAGGTGATGGGGTTTAAAACCATAGTTGACCTCATTGAAGAGGCAAAATTTGACAAGTTTATTATAGATACCGCTCCTACCGGCCACGCGCTGCGGCTGCTCACCCTGCCCGAATTATTGGATGAATGGATCAAAGTTTTAGCCAAAATGCGCTGGAAATACAGGTACATGGTTGAGAGCTTTTCAGGCAAATATAATCCTGATCAGGGCGATGATTTTCTGCTGGAAATGAAAAAGACGGTAAAGAGAATAGCCGGCTTGCTTAAAGACCAGAGTAAATGCGAGTTCATTGCCGTAACTATCCCGGAAGCTATGGCGATTTTGGAAACAAGGAGATTGCTGAACGATTTAAACAGCTATGGGGTCAAGGTAAAGCAGTTATTGTTAAACAATGTTCTCGAAGCAAAGGATTGTCAGTTTTGCCGGGAAAGAAGTAATGCCCAGGAAGAATATATTGCACAAATCAGAAAAAAATTCGGCAATTTACAGCTAACCATAATACCGTTACAGCCTCGTGAAGTTAAAGGCATTGAGGCGTTGACCAAGTTTGCCGGGAGGTTATGCTGATGACAGCAAAAAAAGATGCTAAAACTTTGTTACTGAAAGTCAAAGAGTCCTCAACCAGGGATGTGGGCCGGGCAATCGCCCGGATCGATCCCGAAGATATGAAGTATCTCGGACTGGCGGTGGGCGCTATCATAGAAATTACTGGTAAAAAAAAGACGGCGGCAAAGGTAATGCCCTGTTATGTCGAGGACAGGGGCAAAAAGATCATCCAGATAGACGGCATATCAAGGGAAAACGCGCAAACCGGACTCGATGAAAAAGTCAAAATCCATGGCAGCGACTCGCAACCCGCCGGGAAAATCAGCCTCGCGCCCCTCACGATGTCCGGTCTGTTGCAGAAAGACAGCGACACGAAATATATCGGCTCGCTGATGGATGGACTGCCGGTGACAGCGGGAGACCGTATCCGGGCGACGTTGTTCGGATCGAGGTCATGTGATTTCAAGGTGCTGGACACCATTCCAGCCGGCGTGGTATTGATCAATGCCGCCACCTTGATAAGGATGGAAAACAAGAAACAGGGTGAGGCAAAATCAAGCAAGGTCGCCTATGAGGACATCGGAGGGCTCGGTTCGCAAATTCAAAGGATCAGGGAGATGATCGAGCTGCCTTTAAGATATCCCCAGGTGTTTGAAAGGTTGGGGATCGATGCCCCCAAGGGGGTTTTCCTCTACGGGCCTCCCGGCACAGGCAAGACCCTGATCGCCCGGGCCGTAGCTAATGAAACGGACGCCTATTTCACCCACATATCAGGCCCCGAGATTATGGGTAAATTTTACGGTGAAAGCGAAGGGCGCCTGCGCAGTGTCTTCGAAGACGCCCAAAGCCACGCTCCAGCCATTATCTTTATCGATGAAATAGACTCGATCGCCCCCAAGCGCGAAGATATGGGCGGCGAGAAACAGGTTGAGCGGCGCGTTGTGGCCCAGCTTTTGTCCCTGCTCGACGGGTTAAAGTCCAGAGGCCAGGTTATTGTCATAGGCGCGACTAATATACCCAATACGATAGACCCCGCGCTGAGAAGGCCCGGCAGGTTTGACCGGGAAATTTCCATCCCCATACCTGATAAAAACGGCAGATTGGAAATCCTCCATATCCACACGCGCGGCATGCCTCTGGCAGCAGAAGTCAGTCTGGAGAAATTGGCCGAGATCACCCATGGATTTGTGGGCGCCGACCTGGAGGCCCTGGCCAGGGAAGCCGCCATGAGCGCCTTAAGAAAAATTTTACCCAAGATAGATTTTGAAATGGCGGAAATTCCCTATGAGACTTTGATGAAACTGGAAGTGACCATGGATAATTTCAGGGATGCCCTGAAAGAGGTTGAACCTTCAGCGATACGCGAAGTCTTTGTCGAGGTTCCGAATGTGAAATGGGAAGACATCGGCGGTTTGGAAAATATCAAGGACGAGCTGAAAGAAGCGGTGGAATGGCCGCTTAAATATTCTGATTTTTTCAAAAAGAC
>JBAXOR010000014.1:0-10674 GCA_037133155.1 Chrysiogenales bacterium
CGTAACCTTTATATTCTTCATCGCGATAAAAGATCACTCCGTATTTTTCGATCATCTGCGTCATTTAGCTTGCCAGGGCGAAATCCACCGCGGCGCGGGCATGGATCTGCGTGGTGTCAAAGAGGGGGATATCCCCCTGGGTTTGCGCTATCAGCAGCGGGATCTCAGTGCAACCCAGAATGATGCCCTGGGCGCCTTTGCTGAGCAGATCGTGAATGATCCGCCAATACGTATTTCTAGATTCGGGGTTGATAATCCCCCGGGTTAGTTCATCCATGATGATCCGGTGGATCTCAAATCGATCTTCAGCAACAGGGATCAGCGAGGTGATGCCGTATTTTTCCTCAAGTCTGCCGGAATAAAAGTCCTCTTCCATGGTGAAACGGGTTCCCAGCAGTCCGACTTTTCTGAGCCCCATTTTTTTAATTTCCTGGGCGGTAGCGTCAACGATGTGCAGGATCGGGATTTTAATCTCCCGGCCTATGGTTGCGGCGAACTTGTGGATCGTGTTGGTGCATATCACTAAAAAATCAGCGTTGCCGCTCTCGATATCATGCGCGGCTTTGACAACGATCGACAGCACGTTATCCCATTCACCCCGCTCCATCAGGGGCTGAACCTTGCCGAAATCCACCGATACCATGACGCTCTCGGCCGAATGGTTGGTGCCCAATTTCTCCCTTGCCATTGCATTTATCAGTTTGTAGTAGACCAGCGAGGATTCACATGTCATGCCGCCCAGGAGGCCGATCGTTTTCATTTGTTTTCTCCCTTATCTGAATTTGCATTATATAAAAATAGTAATGCGAAAACAAATTCAGTAGGAATCATGAACAGAACGGAAATATTCGGGATGGAGGAATACGACCGGTTGCCGATTCCAGACCAATACTATATAATTGAATTTAAATAAAATGAGCGTCAGCAAAATATTTTTATTGGCTAGAAAATGGCTGATTGGCAATGATATTCAGTTTTGCGGAGGTGAAATTGCCTAAGAAAAAGACGGCTTGGCTGCTGGCCTTGATGCTGGCCTGGAGGATAATGATCCCGGCCCAAGGCGCACAGCCGCAGAATGCGCCGCTGCCGCAGAAAACCCCGCTGCGCAAGGCCCTGGAAAGATCGCTGTTGTTTCCGGGCCTGGGGCAGCTGGGAGAAAAGCAATATGTCAAAGCCGTGCTGTTCGGGGGGGCGGAAATATTCTGCCTGGCCCAGGTCCTGATTTTAATGGGCAAAGGCAATAACGCCTATAAGCAATACCGCGATGCCAGTGATTACGAGGCCGTGATAGAATTTCGCGGTCAGACGGAAAAATATGATAAGCGGCGCAATATTGCCATCCTGGCCGCGGCCGGAGTCTGGGTGCTGAATATGATTGATATTTTTGTTTTTGCCAAGAAAAAATACGGGGGAAAAGCCGCCATCGGCTTCCAACCATATTATAACCATGAAAACAAAACAATCGGTGCTAGCCTGCGCTTTAGTCCCTTATAGCAAATTTTTGACTATATTTAAACAGAAAATTTGCTATCTAGGGGACTTATCCAGCTTTGCTGGGCTAGTTTTTAGTTTAATCTTTCTGGCCGGGTGCAATGACCGGCTTTTTGACAACCCCCTTGATCCCGATGTTGAAACCCGGGCCTATGAAATCCTGGCCACCCTGCAAATCGCCAATGTCGTGCCAATGGATCTCGCTTTCAGCGATGACGTTTTGTGGGTGGTCGATGCACAATCACGTATCATGGCCTTGAATTACAACTCCGGGGCTTTGATCCGCGAATTGGATTTTTCGCAACCGGTCAGCGGCATCGCTTATGACGGCAATGATCTCTGGCTGAGCATAAAAAATTCAAACCAGTTGGTTCAGGTCAATATTGTCAACGGGGCGCAGATCAGAGCGCTCAACCTTTTACGCGGGGACCTGGGTTGCCTGGCTTTCGCGGCGCAGCGCCTTTATGTCGCTGATAAGTTGTCTAATACCATCCTGGTGGTCAACACCGACAGCGGGACAATTGAGAAATCCATCAGCCAGCCGGGTTTTACCATAAACGGCCTGGTTTTTGACGGCAGCAATTTGTGGACCATAGACGCGTCGCAAAACAAAATTTACCGCCTTGATGAAACCGGCGCCATGGTGAATATCTATCAACCGCCTTCCCGCTCCGCTTCCGGCCTGGCTTTTTCGCAAGGCTTTATCTGGTGTGGAGACCAGATGGGGAAAATATATAAATTGAAATTTCAATGAATAAATTCATTTTATTTTTACTGGCATTCGTGATCTGGGGATTCCATGTTCAGGCCAAGGATTTGCTGGACATAAAAGGCGATTACCTGCTTTACAGCTTTGATTTCAATTATGTGTACGGGCAGGGAAATATTCTGATCAAGGCCAAGGATTTTACCATTCAGGCCGCAACCGTGGAAATTGATATGGCTAATCGCGTGGCCAGGGTCAGCCGGAATTGCCAGGTGCAGATGGGCAAGGAAAATTATGCGGCCGACATTCTGGAAATTGATCTCACCGATCTGAGTTTGAAACTCACCACGTACAAGGACAGTATCCTTTCCTGGACGCTGTCGTCGCAGAAAAAGGCGGAGGAGGCCAAGGCTGTTGTTGCCACTAAATTGGTATCCCGGGACTACGAGGCCCTCAAAAAGTCGCTGGTTTATTTTTTGAATAGCCGTATCGTCATCACCGGCAGTTACCGGCTGTACGGTTACCAGTGCACGGTGTTTGTCGAAGGTATCCAGTCGCTGGCTTTTAAAAAATTCAAACTTGACAAGGGCATCAACGAATCGAGCGATCAGGGTTTCGGGATTGACAAGATTTGGTATTACCCGTCACAGGGCGTGGTCATCAACAGCCATTTGCTCCTGGAAAAAGCGGTCAAGAACGGTTTTTTTAAAAGTGTATCGGGGCTGGATTTGAAATATGATGTTTTCGGCGATGAGGTGGCTGGCGCGCGGGGAAAAATCAATTTCAATTCGCTCAATTCTTTGGCTATCAGCAAAAAAAGCGGTTTGACCCTGAATTTCAACTACCTCACCGAAAATATGCTCAATGCCTCCATGAATTTAAAAACCCAGTGGACGCCGCGATTCAGCAGTGATTTGAACGTTGAATACAGCCTAACTGCGGCCAAGCGTGAAGAACTATGGCTGCGCCTGCGTTCCAATTTAAGCGGCAAAGTGCCGGGAAATATCTCTTTAAACTTTGCTTATGAAAAGGAAAAACAGTATTTGCTGGAAATTTCCCTGCAGAACCAGGCCATCAAGAACTTTTTTCTTTCTGCCCAGCATTCACGTTCGCGGCTTCTTTACAATCAGAACCAATACAACAGCCTGAGCAGTTCGGCGTTTTCCCTTTCATACTCCAACACGCTATTCAACCTGGTCGCCGATTACTCTTTCCACAAGGACCTGCTCCTGGACCAGAGCCAGGGCAATCCCCAGTTCAGGCTGAACGTGAGTCCTTTCCGGCTCTACAACGGGCTGTTGCAGGTGAACTTCTTTTCCAGTTTCACGGTCAACCAGTTGAACAATAAGGGAGTGCGCGATGATTTCAGCAAAGCGAATATGAGGATTGCCCTGCAAAGCGACAAAATTCAGCTGGGCCAAGGCCCGGAGATGTCTTTTTCGTTGGCTGCCGAGCAGTTGCTTGACGAAGATCCGGAGAACAATTTCACTTCTCTGGGTTATATATTCAAGTGCAGCCAAAACCTGACAGATTTCGCCGATTTCAATTTTCTTTTCAACTACCAAACCAGGCGTAAAACCGAGCAATGGTTAATTCAAGGCACAACTTCGCAGGATTGGTCGGCGGTTTTGAAACTGAAGGAAAAGGCAAACCGGCTTCAGGGCTGGATTTCCCTGTCTTATGACACTAAAACCGGCCGTTTCACCAGCGGCTTGCTGGATTGTTCCGTGGCAATAATTAAAAACTGGCATTTGCAGACCCAAATGAATTATGATTTTATATTTAAAAATTTCAGCTATGACCTTTACCTGATCCGCCGGGCCGGCCGCATCATGATCCGCGGTTCATACCGATCGCTTTCCAAACAATTTTTACTGGAAGTGTTGCCCAATTAACCGGCAGTACTGTTCCCTTTTGGTTTTTTTGGTTTTTTTATTGACAGCCTGGTGAGCCTCTGTTAAACTTTGCCTTAATACTCAGAACGTTTTAGTAAAGGAGAAACAAGCGCGAAATGGAAACCAACGGCGTCCTGCCCAGGCATTTTTCTGCATGGAAAACAACTTTGCGGGCCATGCGTTACCGAAATTACCGTCTCTATTTCGCCGGTCAGGGCATTTCGCTGACCGGCTCCTGGATGCAGCAGGTAGCCATGGGTTGGCTGGTGTACCGCCTGACCGGCTCAGCCTTTTTCCTGGGCGTGGTGGCTTTTTTCGCCCCGATTCCAGCTTTTTTCATGTCGCCGCTGGCCGGAGTTTTGGCCGACCGCTGGAACCGGCGGCGCATCATGCTGGTGGCCCAAATACTGGCCATGATGCAGGCTTTCATTTTGGCTTTTTTGATGTTCAGCAAAATTATTGCGCCCTGGCATTTAATCCCCCTGGCTTTTTTACTGGGCTTGGCCAATTCGCTGGACGCCCCGGCCCGTCATTCCTTCATTGTGCAGGTAGTGGAAAGGAAGGAAGACTTGGGTAATGCCATCGCCCTGAACTCTGCCATGTTCAATGGCGCCCGCCTGATTGGTCCTCCGCTTGCGGGAGTACTGATAGCCATGACCGGCGAAGCGGTCTGCTTTCTGATCAATGGCATCAGTTACCTGGCGGTGATCTTTGCCTTGCTGGCGATGCAATTTAAAACGTTTAAAAAAGAAAAAATCGAATTGCGCATTTGGCAAGGCTTGCGGGAAGGGTTCGCCTATACTTTTGGCTCCAAACCGATTCGTCTGGTCATCATGCTGATCGCCTGGGTCAGCCTGGTGGGCATGTCCTATGCGACCTTGATGCCGGTATTCGTGGACCGGATATTGCAAGGAGGTCCGCACAGCCTGGGCTTTTTGCTGGGTGCGGCCGGCGGCGGGGCGCTTTTGGGGGCCCTGGCCCTGGCTTCGCGCCTGCATGTCAAGGGTATCGAAAACATTATTGTCATGGGGTCTATTTTTTTCAGCCTGGGTTTGATTTGTTTTTCATTTTCCAAAATATTCTGGCTTTCCCTGCTGGTCATGTTTTTCACCGGTTTTGGCATGATGGTGCAAATGGCCGCTGCCAATACTTTTTTGCAGCATCTGGTCAGCGATGATAAACGGGCGCGGGTGATGAGCATTTATACCATGGCTTTCATGGGCATGACTCCTTTGGGCAGTTTCCTGGCCGGAGCGCTGGCCAGCACCGTTGGCGTCCGCTTGACGGTTTTATGCGGAGGTATCCTTTCCCTGCTCGGTTCGCTGTTGTTCGCCCTTAAATTTTCCGAGTTGAAGACCGTAACGATTTCTGCAAAATAAAATAATTTTCAAAGTGATTCACGGAACTATGGTTTGGCATCCATCTCAAATTGCGGTAAAATGACTCCATGAAAGAAGAAGCGGTAATTTTATTTTCCGGAGGCATCGATTCAACCACAGCTTTGCATTGGGCGCGCCGAAAGTTCACCGGAGTGCGGGCCCTGATTATCGATTATGCCCAGAAACACCGTATCGAAGTGCTTATGGCCCGGGGCATTGCCAGCCAATTGGGTGTGCCTTATGATGTTTTGGTCATGCCCTTGAAAAACTTGCTGCACTCGGCCCTCCTTGATGATGAGTTGGCTATTCCGGATTCCCTGGCTCTGGCCCGGAAGGAGCCTGGAATGCCTTCGACCTACGTCCCTTTCCGCAACGGTATTTTTCTGGCCCTGGCGGCCGCATACGGTGAATCCCATTCCTGCCGTCACCTGGTCAGCGGTTTCAATTCCATCGATAGCCCCGATTATCCCGATACCACCGCTGCCTTCAGCAAAAAAATGGCGGCGGCTATCAACCAGGGAACTTCGGCCAGTAAGGGCGGAGCTGAATTCAAGCTGCACACGCCTTTGATCGATCTTGACAAAAAAGAGATCATTGAGCTGGGTTTAAGCCTGGGAGCCGATTATTCATATTCGCTCTCCTGTTACCGCGGCCGGGAATTCCCCTGCGGCCGCTGCCCGTCTTGCGATACCAGGGCCAGGGCCTTCGGGCAACTGGGACGCCAAGATCCATTGCTGGCGCGCCTGAAAAAGGAGGGCAAAGTATGAGCTGGGAATTGATCGTTAAACAAAAATTTTCCGCGGCCCATTTCCTCCGCCACTACAGCGGCAAGTGCGAGAAAATGCACGGGCATACTTTCGAGTTGCAGGTACAAATTGGCGCCTGCGAGCTGGACCGTTCCGGTGTTTCCATTGATTTTACTATACTCAAGGATTACCTGCGGCAAATCGTTCCCGACCATCAAGTCTTGAACGATATTTACGATTTTTCGCCTTCGGCCGAAAACCTGGCCCGCCATTTTTTCGAGCAAATTAAAACCGTGTATCCGCTCCGGCGGGTAACCGTCTGGGAATCGGAAGATGCCGGTGCTGCATATGCTGAAGATCAATAATATTTTCTGGTCGCTGCATGGGGAAGGACTGCGCTCGGGGACGCCGGCCATATTTATCCGCCTCAGCGGCTGTTCGCTGCAATGTCCCTATTGCGACACGCGCGACGCCTGGTCGGCAGGCCGACAAATGAGCGTGGCGGAAATTGCAGCTGCCGTTGCCGTATTGAAAAAATCAGCCCCGCAGTCGCGCCTGGTTATTACCGGCGGTGAACCTTTGCAGCAGGATCTCGGGGAATTGGCCCGCCTGTTCAGGGGGAAAAAATATTTTGTGGCCGTGGAAACCAACGGCCTGCATTTTCAGGACTTGCCATTCGACTGGTGGACAGTCTCGCCCAAGGATGTGGCAGCATACCGGGTCCATCCGCAATTGTGGGCGCGGGTTGCCGAAATAAAATTATTGGTCACCGCTGCTTTAAATCTGGATGTGCTGGTGGCTATCCGCCAAAAAACACAAGCCCCGATAACCTTGCAACCCGAATATGGCCAGGCGCGAAAATATCGCCGCGCCTTTGATTTTTTTAGATCAAGCCAGCGCCTGGGGATTGCCAATATACGGCTGGGAGTGCAACTTCATAAAATTTACCGGATCCCCTGAAATTGCTCTCTGACCCAGCTGAGCTGCGAAGTCCCCGTTAGGGGAGGCAAGAGCCTTAGATAGCAAATTTAAAATTTCTTCTGAAAAGTTAACAAATATTAATTTGCTATAAGGCTCTTAAAATAAATATTTTTTTTTATATTGCATTTATGTTTTTTTTGTTCTATAATACTTTTGATTGAGTTGGTGAATGTATAAAGTTTTAGAAATTTTGTTGGTTTGCCGAAAATCCCCGCAAGAGATGGATAAAACCCCACGTCATCGCTGAACTGGGATTTCCATATTCACTGGGTTTGGAAAACCGGATGAAATTTTAAGCTGAATGTTCACAAATTAAAAAACTCAAATCGGAGGATTTTATGAATATTTACGTCGGAAACTTGCCGTGGGAGATCACGGAAGAGGATTTACGGAAGGCTTTTGAGGAATTTGGCCAGGTGGCATCAGCGACCATCATCAAAGACAAGTTTACCAATAAACCGAGAGGTTTTGGTTTTGTCGAAATGCCTGAAAAGGCAGAAGCCGAAGCCGGCATCAAAGCCCTGAACGGAAAAGAACTGAAGGGCCGGGCCATGAAAGTGAACGAAGCCAAGCCCAAAACCGAAGGCGGCAATCGCGAACGCGGCGACCGTTTCGGCGGCGGCGGCAACCGCTGGTAAGCTAAAGCTTGCCCAGCAGAGCTGCGAAGTCCCCCGCAAGGGGGGGATAAGAGCCTTAAATAGCAAATTCTAAAATTTGTTAAATAACAAATTTTGAATTTGCTATAAGGCTCTAACCGGCTGTTCTAGTCACAGACTAAACAGTAAACCGAAAATTAAGGGGATAGCCCTTCTGGGGCTGTCCCCTTTTTTTTATATTTTATTTCAATAGCAGCGGCGCTGGCTGCGTTCCAGCATTGAAAACCCCAGCGCCAGAATAATCCCCAGTCCCCCACAACCAAGCCACAAAATCAGCGGGGAAAACTGCGCGTAAATTTTGGCGCCGGCCAGCGGACCGATCATGAAAGCCAGGGAAAAAGAGACTCCGAACAATCCCATGTGCCGGCCGCGGTTTTGATCGCTGGAGCGGTTGGAGATCTCCGAGGTCAACAGGGGTAGGGAAAGCATCTCGCCCATGGTCCATACGGCCACGGTCAGGGCAGCGTAAAAAAATCCGCGGCAAAGAGGGGTCAGGGCGAAGCCGAGTCCGGTTAGCAGGACTCCGATGGCGATGACTTTCAGCGGCTTGATATTTTTGAGGCCGTGCAGCATGACCATTTCAAAAAGAACAATTATAATCGTGTTGATGGCCAGCAGTTGGCCGATACGGTTTTCGGCAAATCCGAAAGCTGAATGCATGTAAAGGGGGAAGGTACTGAATAGTTGGGAAAAAATCAGGCCAATCCCGAAGACCAATAAAAAAATTATCCATAGGTGGTGCTTATGGCTCGTTGCAGGTTCGACTGGCGGCGCTTCCGGGTACTGACTGAGCGACTTGTGGCCGGGCTTGAAATACAGGATGAAAACAGCCAGGGCGGCCAGGCAGGTCAGGCCGTCAACCCAGAACAGCGCCCGGTAGTTCCACAAAGCCAGGTAGCCTCCGAGCACCGGCCCGATGGTCACGCCCAGGTTGGCCGCCAGGCGGTTCAAGGCGAACCCCTTGGTGCGGATTTGCGCCGGGCATTCCTGGGCCATGGCTGTGATATTAGCCGGCAGCAGGGCTTCGCCGAACACGCCCAGCAGAAAAGCCGAGAACAGCACGGCCCCATGTTGAGTCATGTAGCCCATCACGATCAGGTTCAACCCCGAAAGCAACAGGCTCAATTGCTGCACGCGATTGGCGCCCAGCCAATCGCACAGTCTCCCGCCCAGGTAGGCGCCGGCCAGGGCTCCCATACCGAAGACACTGACCGCTTGGCTGGCCTGGGTCAGGGTGAAGCCCAGTTTGCGGGTCAAGTATAACGTAAGGAAAAACAGGACCATGGAGCCGCTGCGGTTGATGAATTGGACGAGCGAAAGGAGCCAGGCGTTGCGCGGCAGCCCGGCATAGGCTTTTTTATATGTTGAAATAATATTGGCGATCATTTAAAAGTTGCCACACGAAAGGCGGAACGGGCAGTAGGAACAGTGACGTTCATCGCCGGGATTGGCCAGAAAATATTCGTTGCCATACATATCCCTCAGGATTTCGCCCAGGTCGGCGCGGAACCCATCCATAACGGCTGATTTTTCTTCGGGATCCATTTCCCCTTTTTTTCTGCCTTTGGCAAACAAGCAGCGATAGAAATTATCCTGCTCCTTTAATAAAACATAGGCGCCGTCAAGTTCAGCCCAGGTCTTTTTTTCCTTTTGGGCCATGAGCAGCAGATAGATCAGCAACTGCATGCCCTGGTACTTTTTACGGAAATCGTTTAAGGCTTGCAGGTATTCGCTTTCGTTGCCGGAGATCAGGCTTTGGGCGGAAAAGGGAATCTTCAGCATATTATCCGCAGACAGGCGGAAATTCCCGGTTTTGTAGTCGATAACGCGCAGAAGCTCTCCTTCAGCCTCGCAGCGGTCGATGCGGCCTTTGATTGCGACAGGCTGCCCTCGCCAGGAAACAGGGATTGTCCCGGTCAGTTCTTTTTCCAGCATCGCTACCTGGACATGGTGATCGGCTATTCGTTCCCCGTCTTCCCTGATGAACTTCCGCAGTTGTTCCAGCAGGGTCCAGGCGCGGATCTTTTCCAGCCCTTTTTCGGGATCGAAATTGAAATTGCGGTAGGCCGCGAACAGAAATTTTTCCAGATCTTCATCCAGGGTCTTGTGGCTGGACTTGGCCAGTGAACCGGCTGCCTGATATTTTTGGTAAAAATCCCGCAGCGCCGCATGAACGATGGTGCCGATGGTGCCGCCTTCGGTTTCGGCAACAATTTCTTCCCGTTCCTTCATGCCGATGATCTTGCTGAAGTAAAATTGCAAACGGCAGCTGACATAAGTCTCCAAAGAGGAAGGGGACAGGGTCAGTGATTCCAGTTTGGCACGGCAAGCCCGGTTTTTTTTAACTTTCCCGGGTGCCCGGTCAGTTACGGTGAATGGAATTGACGCGAGTAATACTTCCGGGCCGCGGCCGGTCCGCTTTTCGACTTCGTAGACGATCCGCTCGATGAAGCGGCTGCGCTCGCAGTCCTTGTCGCCCTCGTCCTGGCGCGGGTAGAGGATGTGGACGCGGCGGGCGGCTCCCAGCAGGGAGAAAAAGTTAAAAGCGTATACCTTTTCCCAGTCGCTATGATCGCGAATCCGGAAAATTTTGCGGATATCAGCAGGGAGCAGGGGGTCGTATTTCGCTGTTCCAGGTAGGAGCCCTTCCAGGGCGTCGAGGATGATGACTTCGTCGAAGGAAAGGCCGCGGAATTCAAGTGGTCCCATCACCTGCACTCCGGCAAGGGGCGAGCCCTCGAAATGGATCGTCTTGTGGTGAAAGTGCAGGCGCACCAGGGCAGCCAAGTCCTGGATCCGGGCAGCAGTGAAGGTTTCACG
>JBAXOR010000015.1:0-10209 GCA_037133155.1 Chrysiogenales bacterium
TACTGCAGGTGCCGGTGCCCTTGTCCCATTAAATTTCCGATCGAAGCGGACAGCATTGAAACGGTGGCCGGGGTGAAAACGCTATTGATGGTATAACCTTCGGGATAAAGCTCTTGCAGGTTTGCCAAAGCCGCTTCGACGGCAACGATGCTGCCGGGGTCACGGTCTTTCTGGGCCAGGCCGTCGTAGCTCAACACCAGCTCGAATTGGTTTTCTTTGAAAAACAAAATATGTTCTTTTTTCAGGAGCGAACCGTTGGTGGTCAGGGTGAAGCGGAACCCGTTTTTGTATTTATTTTCCGCATAGGCAACGGTTTTTTCAATCAGCGGCCAGCACAGCAGCGGCTCACCGCCGTAGAAGCCCAGCCATACCTCTTTGGCCAAGCGGGGTTGCAGAAAATCCAAAAAAGCAGTGATTGCTTTGATTTTCAATGTTTTTTTGCCCCTATGTTGCGGACAGTAGGGACAGGAAAAATTGCAGCGCTCGGTCAACACCAGGGTTATTGAGGAGATAGTGTTCATAACATGTCTTTGTAGAATTGTAACGGAGTGCAATTGTAAAAACAACTCACCCCCGCCCCTTCTCTTTCCAAAAGGAAGGGGAGCGTCGCATTAAACGTGTATCAAGATTTTATTAATCTTGATTGCTTATTTATTGTTTATCATTATAATCATTTTCATAAATGTTAAGGAGGTTATCATGGACATAAAAAAAGCAAATGTGAACTTGTTGTTGAACAAAGTCGGAGAACTTTTGAAGGGGCTGCCGGCTGACGCGAAAAACGGTGCTGAGTTTTCCGAAGCCGAAAAAGCGCTGGCCAAACTGCAGGAACTGTTTGCGGGCAAGGATGGCGAGATCGAATTGCTCGCCTGCAAATCCAAAAGTCCTATCGTAGATCGCTGATCGATAATTCCGATTTATTCCGAAATTTAAATTGAATTTGCGAAGGAGCATTTTTTTATTTGCTTTTTTTATATCTCTCTTTGGCGGGCTTTGCGGCCTCGATCCGCAAAAGAGAATAACCCAATATACTTTTAATACCTGGCAAATCGAACGCGGTTTGCCCAACAATACGGTTTTAGCCATTGCCCAGGATCGCTCCGGTTATTTATGGCTGGGCACTGCCGAAGGACTGGTGCGTTTTGACGGAATGAATTTTGTCATTTTCAACCGCAGCAACACTACGGAATTTCAAGATTATTTTATAAATAATCTTTATGTTGATCGCTTGGGGATCCTTTGGATCGGAACTTTGCGCGGAAAAATGCTCAGCCTGGAAAAGGGAGTGTTCAAGAGCCATTTTTTTTCCGGCATTATTTCCGGAATGTCCAATTGTTGCATTCTTGAGGATGGCCAGGGTGGCCTTTGGGTCGGAACCTACGATGGTTTGTTCTACCGTTCGACCGCCAGCAAAGGACTTTTCCAGAAAAACCACTCTTTCCCCAATGTTAAAATCCGTTGCCTGTCTAAAGACCTTTCGGGACGATTGCTGGTCGGTACAATGAACCAGGGGGTGTATATTTTAGAAAAAGAAAAATGGCGGCCAATTTTGCCTGATGCTGAAAAATTAGACAGCAACATTTATGTCCTTAAACAGGACCGCGACGGGTATTTGTGGTTGGGAACGGAAATTGGATTGTATAGTTTTCGGGACAGCCATATGCGCAAACGCCCCATGCGGCCAGATTTGAGTGTAGGTATTACCGTATTGCTCGAGGATCGTGATGACAGCCTTTGGATCGGTAGCGAGGATGGTTTGTTTCGTTGGCAAAACAACGCTTTTCAGTTTCTGGACAAGGGGCAGGGAGTAGGTAGTAATTATATCAATTCTCTGTACGAGGATGTTGATGGCTCTTTGTGGGTGGGAGCCGTCGATGGCGGATTGACACAGATCCGCGATGAAAAGATGACGGCCATTACGGAGCGCGAGGGGCTGATCGGCAGCAAGTTTCGTTGTCTGCACAGAGATGATTACGGGTCTTTGTGGATCGGCGGTTCTGGTGGTTATTTAAGCCGCTTTCGAGACGGCGGCTTTGAAAATTTCCGTTTGCCGGTCCGTTTTAAAGATAGTGATATTAATTCATTGGAAAAGGACACGGACGGATCATTTTGGTTGGGGACCGATTCCGGGTTGATCTTTTTTCATAAAGGCCGGTTCCGGGAAATTCCCATCCCCGGAGCAAATCCTAATATTAATACGCTTTGTGTTTTAAAAGACCGTTCTGGGCGTTTATGGATCGGCACCTGGGGGGAAGGATTATTCTGCCGGCAGGACGGGATCATCACCGCCTTTTCCGCCAGTAATGGTTTGCCTGGCGACCGGGTCCAGTCCTTTTTTGAAGACCGGCAAGGGAATCTTTGGGTTGGCTGTGAAAATGGATTGGCTGTTATGCCGCCGAATACTATCGGGAGGTTTTCTGTCGAACCGTTTTTGAGCAATTGCCATGTGTATTCGTTTTACCAGGATGAGCACGGAACCATGTGGGTTGGCACCCGCCAGGGATTGAAAGTATTTAGAAATGGCCACTGGGGTGCGCTGAATAGCGACCGCGGTTTATTCGACAGCCGGATCTATACCATCCTGGAGGATGATCTGGGTTCTATGTGGATGAGCAGTGAGCGTGGGATTTTCCGGGCCAATAAAGATGAACTTGAAAAAGCGGCTTTTAATACAGGCTTGAAGGTCAGTGGCCGGGTGTTCGATGAAAGCGACGGCATGAAAAGCCGTTGGTGCAACTTTGGCAACTCCGCCGGATGGAAGGACAGCAGTGGCCGGTTGTGGTTTGCTACCCTGACGGGAGTGGCGAGCATCGATCCGGCCCGTATTTTGAAAAATGACCGGGTGCCCCCGGTCAAGCTGGAAAAAGTCATGGTGGATCAAAAGAATTTGCTTGCTCCCGGTACTGGACTGTCACAAGAAGTGAAACTCCCGGCCGGCGGCCGGAGATTCGAATTTCACTACACGGCCTTGAGCTTCATCCGTTCCGACAAGATCGAATTCAAATACAAGCTAGAAGGCTATGACCGCGACTGGACTTCCGCCGGCAACCGCCGCCAGGCTTTTTTCAACAACCTCCGGCCCGGGCGCTATCGCTTCCGGGTCATTGCCGCCAACGCCGACGGCGTCTGGAACATGACCGGCGCTCAGTTCGCCTTTTACCTGCGGCCGTTCATTTACCAGACCTGGTGGTTCCTGGTCCTGGCCGGCCTCGCTTTCGCGGTGCTGTCGGCAGTTTCGTGGCAACTGCTGAAAAAATACCTGCGCGCCGTTTCGTTCTGGAAGAAAAAGACCCACATCGGCCATTTCAAGATCCTGGAGATTCTTGGCAACGGCGGCATGGCCACGGTCTACAAAGCCCAGGACATACTGGACAAGAAGCGCATCGTGGCGCTCAAGGTCCTTAAAGAAGAAAATTTTCACGATGAAGTCCTGAAAAAACGCTTCAAGCACGAGTCGCTGATCACCGAAGGGCTGGACCATCCCCATATCGTGCACATCATCGAGCACGGCGAAACCGATGGCTGCTGGTACATCGCCATGGAACTGCTGCTCGGAGAGTCATTGGCCATGCTCATTAAACGGGGCGGCCGCCTGCCGGTCGGCGCAGCTCTGGATATCATGCTGCAGATCAGCGACGCTTTGCAGGCCATCCACGCCCAGAATATCGTGCACCGCGACCTGAAGCCGGAAAACATCATGGTCAGCGAGCGGCACGGGAGGAGCCACTTCGTCAAGCTGCTCGATTTCGGCCTGGCCATCACCCCGGCCCAGTCGCGGTTGACCATGTCGGGGGTGGTCATGGGCACCATCCGCTACTTGCCGCCCGAAAGGATCAGCGACGGCATATCTTCCCCGGCCGGGGACATTTATTCGGCCGGCGTCATCCTGTATGAAATGGTGACCGGCTCCAAGCCGTTCTGGTCGGAAGCCACGGGCGAAGTGATCCACCGCATCCTGAGTAGCTACCCGCTGCCGCCCATGGAGATCAGCCGCGAGATTCCCCGGGAATTGAACGCCCTGATCATGGTCATGATCGACAAGGAACCTTCCCAACGCCCGCTTCTGGCCTCCATCCGCGCCGAGCTGCAGCGCTTGGCTGAAAAATTTCCCCTGCAATCCTAAAAAAGAAAAACAGAAACGGGAAATTTACATTCGAGCGCGATATATGTATAATCCAAATATTCCAGGAGGAAAATCATGACTTGCAACGTCGGAAAAACTGACAAGATCATCCGCGTAATCATCGGCTTGGTGATAGCTGTATTGGGTTTTTATTTTAAAAGCTGGTGGGGTCTGCTGGCCATCATCCCGCTGCTTACGGCGGCACTTGGGTTTTGCGGCTTGTATGTGCCGCTGAAGATCTCGACGATCAAAAAGAAAAAAACAGAATAAATGAATATCAGCTGACAGATTACAGATGACAGATGACAGAATCAGGAAAGGAAAAAGACTGGAGAGTAATCATTTTCTGTCATCTGACTTCTGACCTCTGTCTTCTAATCCTGAAGAGGAAACATTGGACAATTCTATCTGGCTGAATGGCATTGACGTTGCCGTCACTGTCTGCGACCGCGCGGGGATCATCGTCTATATGAACGACCAGGCAGCGCGAACTTTTTCCGCCGACGGGGGCAAAGCCCTGCTGGGGAAAAATCTAATGGACTGTCATCCCGAGGCCGCCCGGGAAAAGATCCGCCGCATCATGGTCACTGGAACCAGCAACAGCTACACGATCGAAAAAAACGGCGTAAAGAAAATGATCCACCAGACACCCTGGTGCGAGAATGGCGAAATCGCCGGCTTGGTGGAGTTTTCCCTGATGATTTCCCAGGTCATGCCCCATTTTGTCAGGAACTGAGCCGGGCAACCTTCTTAATGTTCTCTTCTTCTATTATTCAGCGTATTTGTCAGCGATATTTTCCGCGAGCCAGGCAAATACCGTTTCCCACCAGAGGCGGGCGTTCTGCGGCTTCTGCACAAAGTGGTTCTCGTCCGGGAAATAGAGCATTTTTGATTTCACGCCGCGCCGTTGCAGGGCGGTGAACAGCATCAGTCCTTGTGAAACCGGCACCCGGAAATCTTTTTCACTGTGCACGACCAACATTGGCACCTTGAACTTGTCCACATAGTTGGCCGGGTTCCACTTTTCATATAAAGCGCTTTCCCAGGGTGTGCCGCCGTGTTCCCATTCCTCGAACCACAATTCTTCGGTGGAATAGTACATGCTGCGCGAATCAAAAATGCCGTCGTGGGAAACCAGGCATTGGAAGGGGTATTTGAATTCGTCGCTGTGGCCGGCGATCCAGTTGACCATGAAGCCGCCGTAGGAAGCGCCGGCGGCCACGATTTTATCCTTGTCGATAAAGCCGAAGGTCTCCACCAGGTACTGCTGGCCTTTCACCAGGTCGATGAAAGGCGCGCCGCCCCAATCTCCGGAAATTGCATCGGTGAATGCCTGCCCGTAACCGGTGCTGCCGTGAAAGTTGATGGCCGCCACCACGTAGCCGGGAGAAGCGAACAGACTGTGATTCCAGCGGTAATGGAAATCATCGGTCCAGGCGCCCTGGGGGCCGCCGTGAATGAGGAACACCATCGGGTATTTTTTATTGGCATCGAAGAAAGGCGGTTTGATCAAAAAGCCCTCCACCATTTCATCTTTGGCTCCTTTGAAACGGAAGATCTCGGCCCGGTTCATCTGCACGTCCTTGAAGAGCTCCTGGTTGAAATGCGTCAGCTGGGCCTGTTGGCGGCGCCGCAGGTCGAATTTGAAAATTTCCTGGGGCATGGCCACGTTCTGAATCAGGTATACCAGGGCTTTGCCGTCCGGGGTCAGGCGCAGGGAATTGGCGTTGACGGCGGGGACGATTTTATCGATTTTTTTAGAGGCGATCTGCAGCTTGAATATTGGTTCGTAGATGCTTTGCGAAGCAATGAAATAAATGTTTTTCTCATCGTTGCTAAAGACAAATGAGGCGATGGTGTCGGGGAAAGCGGCGGTCAAGTTCTGTTGCGCCCCGGTTTTCAAATCGCAAAGGATGATGTCTTTTTTATCGGCCTCAAAGCCGGGCCGGTGCATGGAGAGATAGGCCAGATATTTGTTGTTGGGCGAAAAAACCGGGTTGGCGTCGCTGCCCTTGTTGCTGCTGCTGATGTTTTTTTCCTGGCCGTTGCGCAAATCGCGCAAATAGATATCGTTGTTGGTGGAAATGGCTACCACCGGGTCGGTGTTCTTCACGTAAGCGAACCAGGCACCATCGGCGGAAAACAGATAATCCTGGCTGCCGCCAAGATCCAGAGGCGGGGTGTCGAACTCGCCCGGGGTCAAGTCGGTGAATTCGGAAGTGCCGGGCCGGTGCAGGAATACATGGCTGCGTTTGCCGTCGCGCCAGGAATCCCATACCCGGAAAAGCAGAGACGTCAGCAATTTGGCCTTGACCTTGGAGTTTTCAGTTTCTTTTTCCATGGCCGCGGCTTCGGCGAAAGTCTTGGCCCGGGGATCGATATCCCTGGTGAAGGCGAGGCTTTTTCCATCGCTTGTCCAGATGAAATCGCTAATGCCGCCGGCAACGGCGGTGACGGCTTTGATCTCGTTGGGATCCCTCAGGTCCAGGGAAAAGATCTGCGGGTCGCCGCTGCCGGTGGAGACAAATGTCAGCAGGCCTGATCTCAGGAAGCTGGGATTGGAATGGTTGCCTTTGCCGTCGGTTAGTTTTTTCAAGGTGCGGCCTTGCATGTCCGTAGCATAAAGGTCGGTTTGGAAAGTGTTGGCAACGATATCGGGTGTTTTAACTGCGAACACGACCCATTTCCCATCCGGAGATATGACTGGAGATGAAAGGCGGCCGGCGGTAAACATATCTGTAAAACTTAGTGCTTTTTTTTCACTCCAGATCTGAACCGTCAAGCATAGGCATAAAAATACGAACAAAATCTTTTTCATTTTATTTCTCCATTTGCGGGGTTAAAAATAATGCCGCAGAAAACGAATTTCGTTTCCTGCGGCATGTGATTTACGGGAAGAATCAGGGATTTTACTTATTTCCCCTGCTCAAAATCTTCTTTGGGCTGGATCTTCAAAATAATAAAGCGATTGGGCGATACTTTGTTGGTCAAGGGATTGATCAATTCATACTTCCTCAGTAAAAATACATATTCTTTGTCGCCGCTGGCAGTAGTTATCTTGACGATGGCTTTTACGGTTACGGCCTTGCCGGTCATGAGTTCCTGATTCTGTTCAATACTGGTGGACATGGAGACCATTTTCTTTTCAACTTCCACCTGGTTTTTCATTTGTGAGTAATCTACCTGGGCCTGTTTGTAATTCTGGGTTTCGACTATCATTTCTTGTTCATTCGCGTCGATTTGTTTCTGCAATTCGGCTTTTTGCCTGCCGCCGCGAGTTTCCGTCAGTTTGGTTTTCAATACGTCCAGGGCATCTTTTTTGTCTTTGACCAGGCCGATTTGCTTGTCTTTTTTGGCCTTGATATCCGCCAGGCCCGAGAGCAATTGCTGAAGAATGAGGTCTTCGGTCACAGGGGCTTCCGAAGAAACCAGTACCCATGATTTGAATTCCAAAGCCATCGGTTCCGCCGCCATGGTGGCTAATGTGTCCCTGTCCTTGGCTTTCATGGCCTGAAAATATTTTGAGAGCGTAATTTCCTCAGGCTTCTGACAGGAAGTGGTAATCATGATTAAAATCAATAAAGCACCCAATACTAAAGTTTTTTTCATGCAATTCCTCCTTTAAATTTTTTATTAATTTTGGATTGTTCTGTGAAAATATTTTTTGCGTTTCTCTTTTCGTTGGCATCAATTGTTTTTCTCATCCGCTTAATTATAAATAAATTAATAATTAAAAGCAAGACAATTTAAAAAATAAATCAAAAAAACCAAAATATTTTTCTTCGGGTTTGAGTTAGATTAGAACCTTAAAATAAACGATCTGCGTTTTTTGGGTAGATAATCTATTTTAAATGACCTTGCCCTCTTGTACGCAGGGGACTTCGCAGCTTTGACGGGTTAATTTTGAGTATCCAAAATGAAGTCGGCAGGATTCATCGGCTTGTCGAAGTAGCGAACTTCATAATGCAAGTGTGGGCCGCTACTTCTGCCCGTCGTTCCGACATAGCCGATGACATCGTAACGCTTGACCCGCTGGCCTTCCCTGACATTGAACCCTGAAAGGTGCCCGAAATGGGTGACATAACAGAAACCATGGTCGATGATTATCACTTTGCCGATGTAATCCCGGCGTTCGGCCACCAATACCACGCCGTCGGCCGTGGCAACGACCTTATTCCCCAATTGGGTGGCGATATCCAAGCCGTAGTGGAATTCCAATCTGCCGGTGAAGGGATGGATGCGATTGCCAAAGACACCGGATAAGTAACCGCGGGTGGGCCAGATGATCGGCGTAGCCGCCAATTGCAGTTTTTGCTGGTTGATCATGCTTTCCACGGACTTGAGCGAATCTTCTAATTGTTTCGCATTTTCCTTGATTTCTTTTGTTTTGCTTAATAAGCTTTGCTGCGGCGAGTTGACATTAGCGGGGAGCGTATTAAAATCGCCGGACAGTTGATTGTTGATTCCAGGACCGCCGCTGCCCACTTCCTTCAGCGCCAGAGGCGAAGTCAGGCCGGTTGCCACCATGATCCTTTCTTTATAGGTTTCCATATTTTTCAGTCTCTGGTTAAGGACTTCAATCGTCGAGGACAGAGTGCTGATTTTTTGCTGTTTATCTTTAAGGTCCAGCTCGATGTGTTTCATTTTCTGCTTATCCAGGGTCATGGTCAAATATTGAAATATAATGAAGCCGAAGAAAACCACCAGAAAAGAAAAAGCCAACATGGCGTTCTTGATGAATTTTGCTGAAACGGCAAATTCCCTGTTAGTGGACTTGGCGTCAGAAACAATGATGACTGAATAATTTTGGTTGTTTTTAGTGGACTTCATAAGTATTCTTTTGGACAGCCGCCCCAATTGTACAGCAAGTAAAATGTTTTGTCAATCATAAATCTTAAACATGTTATTGGACAATAATTTCCCTGATTCTACCGGCAATATTTTCCAAAGGAGTTCCTGGTGGAAACACTTCCTGGATACCGATTTTCTTTAACTCCGGCAAATCTTCCCTGGGAATGATGCCGCCCAGAAACATCGGCGGCGGGGAAATGTTTTTTTCCAAAAAAACAGCCATGATTTTTTTGCATAATTGGATGTGCGCCCCTGAAAGAATGCTCAGGCCGATGATGTTCACGTCTTCCTGAATTGCTGTATTGACAATGGTTTCAGGTGATTGGCGCAGGCCTGTATAAATGACTTCCATTCCGGCATCCCGAAGGTATTTGGCTACGATTTTTGCGCCACGGTCGTGCCCATCAAGCCCGGGTTTGGCAATTAAAACTTTCACTCTGTGCATAATGGTTGTATTTTTATATAAAAAAATTAAAAAGTCAACCTTTTGACTTGACATTGTAATCCAAAAAGTGATAAAGAATAACTATAAAGGAAAAAGTTTAGGAGGATCCAGGATGAAAAAGAAAGTTATTGCACTGGCGGATAATAGTTATACAATACGCCGGATTGTAGAATTATCTTTTTCCGAAATTGAAAATATTGAAGTGCACAGCTTTGAAAATGGATCAGGATTAAAGGAAAAATTGCTCAAATTGGAACCGGATGTGGTCATTGTGGATATCAAATTGCCGGAGATCAGCGGCTACAATATTTGCCGCTTCATAAACGAAACTCCGCAGTTGCGCCGCAGCCGGGTTTTTTTGCTGAAAGGAAGTTTCGAGGCTGTTGATAATGAAATGATCAAGAATCTCAAATATGAGGATATCGTCACCAAGCCGTTTGATTCCAACGCTCTGGTCAACTCGGTCATGAAAAACCTCAAGCTGGAAGAACAAAAAATCACCAATGAATTTGCCGATGACGAGCCCAGTTCATTTCCGGAAGATATTATTGAAATAGAACCCGATTCCCCTGGAACTGAAGACATCAGTTTCTCCGATCTTCGCCTCGATCTGGGAGCCCCGGCGGCTGGGAGAGACTCCGCTCCCCAAAGTCCGGTTTTGGAAAGGGATGAGATATTGCCCTCGGAAGAAATTACGCAAGGGACGCAGCCATCCAAGGATGCTTTGCTGGCACCGGACAATGAAGAAACGATTCAAAACCCTTTCAATGAGGAACCGCTTTCAGAAGAT
>JBAXOR010000016.1:0-10183 GCA_037133155.1 Chrysiogenales bacterium
CCGGCGGTGTCTCGAAAAAGTCGGCCAGCTTCTGCAGGCGCTGATCCGGGACATCGACGATGGCTTTGTGAAACTCATTGCTGGCCGTGGAGTACTTGGAGATTTTTTCTTTTTTCTCGGTGAGCAGATTGAAAAGCATGGTCTTGCCGGTCTTGGGATAGCCGAATATGGTTAGAATCATGTTCCGATTATACCGCGAAAACAGTCGGAGGTAAATGCAGCACAAACTCTCCGCCGACTTTGGCGAATATGGTTTGTCCCCCTTGGGGATCTCATTTCCACCTCATCCTTGGTTGACATTTTGGGGGAAGATTGCTACCCTTATTTTTGATGGCTCAGGTGCTTTTGGCATGGAGGCGCGCATGAATGGACGGTGGCAGCGGCATTTGCCGGCGGTATTGCTTTTTATATTGTTGCTGGGCGGAATGCCCAATATGCCGGAGGCCGTGGTCAGAAAATTGGTGGATGGATCCGAGCAAAACGCATTGGCCGCAATGAAAGTCCATGCAAATGGAGAGGCTTCCTATAAAGAAGGCGAAGTGCTGGTCAAGTTCAAATTGAGGGTGACCATGGCCGAAGCCGCGATGGTGGCCCATGATCTGGCGGCGGAAATAAGCAAGGAATTCACGGTCCTGTCGCAAATAAGGCAAAGCTCCTATTTTTTGATCGCTTCCGGACAACGCAGCACCCGGCAGTTGCTGGACGACTTGCGCGCCCGCCCGGAAGTGGAAGCGCTGTCGCCCAATTACCGCCGCTGCTTGCAGCGCCTGCCCAATGATTCCAAATTAAATCAACTTTGGGGTATGACTAAAATCGCCGCCGCCGATGCCTGGGAAAAAAACATCGGCTCCCCAGGGGTAGTGCTGGCCGTTTTGGATACGGGCGTCGATTACCGCCATGAGGACCTGGCCGCCAACATGTGGCGCAATCCCGGCGAGGTCGCCGGCAACGGCATTGATGATGACGGTAATGGCTTCATTGACGATGTATACGGCTATGATTTTGCCGCTGACAACCAGGGCGGCCGGGACAACGATCCCATGGACATTGATTCCCATGGCACGCATGTGGCCGGAACCATTGCCGCGGTCGGCAACAATGGCACCGGTGTCTGCGGGATCAATTGGAACGCCAGGATCATGGCTTTGAAAGGTTTTCGGCCTGATGAGAGCATCTTCGATTCCGATTCCATAGCGGCGATCGAATATGCCGTGCTCATGAAAAAAGATTTCGGGGTCAACCTGGTAGCCATCAACGCTTCCTTCGGTGGCGGCGGTGACAACCCGCTTCAGGAAGATGCCATCGCCGAGGCTGGCAACCAGGGCATCGCCTTTATCTGCGCTGCCGGCAATGACGGGTTGGATAATGATAGCACTCCTTTTTTTCCAGCGGCTTATGATTTACCCAATATCATTGCCGTAGCCGCCACCGATGAGGATGACCAGCTTGCCGATTTCTCGAATTACGGGGTGAATACGGTGGATATCGCCGCTCCGGGGAGGGGTATCTTGTCAACGGTGCGCAGCGGCATGGGCCGTGAGGCCGCGCTGATTTCTGGAACGAATCCTTATAAGGCCATCCCCATGGAATTTGCCGGCTTCACACCTGCCGGCGGTCTGACCTGCCAACTGGTGGATTGCGGCAGCGGCTTGGACAGCACTTTTTTCCCTGCCGCCGTCCTGGGCAATATTGCCCTGATCGAGCGTGGCGATAAGACATTCAATGAAAAAACATACAATGCCCAGCAGGCCGGCGCCGTGGCCGTGGTGATCTACAACAACGAAGCAGGTAATTTCTCAGGCACCCTTGGCGGAGCCGGAAATTGGATCCCGGTCATTTCTTTGTCAAGGGAAGACGGCTTGGTGGAAAAAGCCTTGGGCATTCATCAGGTGACCTTCATCCTTTCTCCTTCAAACTACGAATTTATGGACGGTACCTCGATGGCCGCACCCCATGTCTGCGGCACCGTTGGCCTTTTGGCGGCGCAGTATCCGGCTGACGGCATTGCCAGACGCATTGCCCGGATTTATGCCGCCGCCGACCCCCTGGATGCTTTGAACGGAAAAATAAAAACCGGCGCCCGTTTGAATCTGGCCCGCTCCCTGGCTAATAGTTTGCTGCTGACCCTGGCAGTGTTCCGCCGGCAAGCCAGTGTCTGGGTGCTGAAAAAAGATTTTGCCCAGGTGTATTTCAGTGTCGAAAATGACCCCGGTTCCGGAATCAACTGCGAAAAGTACGGCATTTACCGCAGTCGGGCCAACGGCAGCTTCCAGATGGTCAAAGAAGTTGCGGCCAGTGAATTGCAGAACAATGCGTATACGTATTATGATAAATATCTTGACAGCGGCGTGGCCTATGGCTACCAGATCCAGGCAAAAAATGCCCGGGGCGAAGTGATCGCCGTTTCCAACAAACAAAGTATTTGAGGTGCGGGAATGAGAAAATTATTGTTGGTCATTGTTTTTTTCTGTTTTTTCTCAGTGTTGTTGTTTGGCAAAGATAAATTTTTTGTCAGCGCCGGGGCTGCGGTCGCATTGCCTTCCGACAGCCGCTACCGGGAATTTTATGGCAGTGTGCAATTCAGCCCGGAGTTGAAAGCCGGTTATAATTTTTTCGAAAGCTTCTATGTCTGGCTGGGCTACAGTTTTTTTTCCGCGAGCTATAACGTTCCGCTCTTGTTCACTGCAGCCATCGCTAAACAGCATTTCCTGGCGCTTGGGGCCGGCTGGGAAACCCGCCGCGGCCGCCGCCTGCAATCCGATTTCTTTGCCGCCCTGGTCCTGGCCGGATTCAAAGAACAAGCCTTGGGCGAAACGGTCAGTGATTCTGTTGTCGGATTTGAACTGGGAACCGGTTTGCGTTATTTTATTAAAAAGAAGGTTTTTATCGGAGTGGCCTTTTCATATTCTGAAGCCCGCGCCGCATTAGCAGAAACCGAAATCAGTCTGGCGGGGCGGCGATTGTTGGGCGGTTTGCGCCTGACCGCCAATCTGGGCATCCGGTTTTAGTAACTTAAAGCAAATTAACTTGGTAAAAAAGCAAGATAATTTGCTTTCTAAGTTACTTATCCTGCGTAGCAGGGTTAGATAAAAGATATTTTCGCGGGCGACCCCATGCAACTTATTTCTAAATTTGGTTGACAAATGTTAGCAAATATGCTAACTATTACTTGATGAATTATATCATCACCTATTTTCACCCGCGTGTAAAAGCTGAAATTGAAAACTGGCCTGTCGGTGTTTTGGCCGATTATGCGCGACTCTTGGAACTGTTGATCGAGTTTGGGCCAAACCTGCACCTGCCACATTCGCGCACCATGGGCAGCGGGCTTTTTGAGTTGAGGGTGAAGGGAAAAGAAGGTATTGGACGAGCGTTTTACTGTTTTCTGATAAAACAGCGCATTGTGATACTCCATGCGTTCGTCAAGAAAACAAAAAACACTCCGGAGCAGGAATTAAAGACTGCCCGGAAAAGAATGAAGGAGGTAAAGAATGGCTGAGCTGAAATACAAACCCGTCCCCCACGATCATAAAGCGTTTCTTGACAAAGCCAAAAAACGCAAAGGTTTCAAGAAGGCGTACGAAGATCTGGAGGAAGAATATGCCGTGATCCGGGAGATGATTGCCGCGCGCTTTGAATCCGGCTTGACTCAGGAAAGGGTTGCCGAATTGATGGCGACGACCAAAAGCGCTGTTTCCCGCCTTGAATCCGCGGGCAAACATGCTCCTTCCTTAGCCACTCTCAAAAAATATGCCCGGGCGGTTGGCTGCCGTCTCGAAATCAAGTTGATCCCGAAGCGCACAAATGGTCGCTCAAAAACGCCCGCTGTTTAGTAGCTTAAAGCAAATTAACTTGGTAAAAAAACAAAATAATTTGCTTTCTAAGTTTCTTATCCTGCGCAGCAGGGTTAGAACCATAAGAAATTTATCTTCTAAGGTTCTTATCTATTTTTTACCGGGATAATTTGATCTTGGTCTATGGGTTTTTCTGTAAAAAACAATAAAGTCTTGCTCCATCCCGAAATCTTTGCTCTACTATAAAAACCTGTCAATTCAAAGCCAGGCACCAATGTCTGTTAAAAATCATACATATTCTAATTTCACAAGTTCGCATTTTTCTGGGTTACATTTATACTTATAACCACAACATGCGAGAACGACAGAACAATATTTTGAAATATTCTTATTACAAATTTTATCAAGATTTTTTCCTTTTTCTATATCTTTTCCATAAGGACACAAATCACAGTTCCGTTTCATACACATAAGCGGGACAAAATCAAAAGTAATGTCGAACTTTTCAGGATAACCTGTAGAAATATTTTCTTTAATATATATATCTCGCAGAAGCTTATTAAATGAATTCGAACAATTTTTTTCGTATGAAGAATCTTTGACAATGCATTCCCTGAATTTGGGCTTATTATTCCATACATCACCGGGTAATTCAAATTGTGTTAACAGCTTAGTATCTTTGAGCATTTCAAGATGTTGGAATCCATGCTCTTCTAATGATCTAAAAAAATAAGTATTAAACTCTGGGAATTTAAAGAAATCACGCAACGAACACCAAGCCCTTTTTTGATTATAAATTTCAATTTCAGAAAATTTATTAAACTCTTCTTCGAATTTAGAATCATCATTTACAATTTTCATCATATCATTTTTTCGATCCAACCCTTTTTTATACCAATCTTTAAAATCAATATTTTCTATTTTTGATTTACCAATATCTTTATATGTTAATAAATAAAGAGAAAAAATCAGTCGCCGAATAAGATCTTTCTTGGACAAATTCTTATTAAGAATGCGTAATAGATATTCAACAATACTGAAATTGAAATCTTTTAAAATAATCAAGGTAAAGAGAATAGCCTTATAATCAGAGGGATAAAATCGAGATTGAAAAACTGGAAGTTCATTTGGATGTTGATTGTAATCCCATAATTTTTTATTATCACCAACCTTATGCCTTCCTACAAATAGATAGCCATCTTTCTCATTATTGCTTTTCTTTTTATTTTGAGCAAAATCAGATGACTTGATAAAAAAGGTTTTTGAGGGATTTATTGGGTCAAGAAGAGATATGCTCTTTTCAGAACAAATAGAACAAACGAGATCAGAAAAAATGAATCCTGCGACATCCCATATTCGCTCAAATCCCATCTGTCTATCCGTGATATAACATAGCCAATGAGTTAATAATTTATTATCATCGGTCAAGTTCTCTGGAACAAAATTAATGAGGTTGTCATTTTCATTTGTAGACCATCTTGCTTCATCAAAGAAAGATGTAATTGAAAAAACATTTGATATGTTACGAGACATTATTTATACCAATACTAATTTTAGGGGCATTGGTATCAGTTTTTAAATTATTACTTTTATCATTTCGAAAGTAACGCAGTTCAATCATTCTTCATCCCCGCGATTGTCCGATTTTGGTTTTAAGCACTTTTGTTTGCTTGCCGGCGGCAGAAAGCTCTCGGAGGTTATGACGCTTTTGCCTGTCTTTGCTTCCAATTCCAAGCGGGCTTTCCCGGCGATTTTTCCGCCTCTCTTTCCGGCTTCGGCATTGGCGGGCAGTCCTGCTGGGGTCAATTTGAAGTTTTAATGTTTGTAAAAAATAAATTAGAAAAAAGAGGCTGTTATTAAGAAATACTATAAAAAAAAATTCTACAAAATTACAAGTATCGTCCCTTATGCTTAAGCAGAAATGCGCTGCAGCAAATAAAAAACGTTTCCGTAATAAGCGGAATACTTGCGGTAAAGATCGATCTCCAGCTGGATGGCAGCGAGCATCTCCCGCTTTTCCGGATCCGCGGCAAGCTTTTCCCGCAGCTCGGGATTTGGTATCAGGTCTTTCATTATTACTTTTCCCTTGCCCATTTGCCTTGTCTTTCCTTGGCCGGAAATGGATTTTGCCGGTGGCTTCGGCCTGGGTAAATATAAAACATAGTTATTTTTTTGTTTTTTTAGCTGACGGGATGAATTTCTTTTTGGCAGCTAATAATTTATTAACTTCGCGATCAAAGTCGGAAACATAGTTTTTGTCCTGTATAGAGCGATATTTTTCATATTCTTTTAAAGCAAGCTCTTCCGCAATTTCATGGCTGATCTTGCCTGAATTTGTCAAAATCTCGTGCTCACTGAACTTCAAAAAAGCATTGAGCTTTTCTATCCAATCCTTCATAGTCATTGCCCGACTGCGAGCAGCCTGCATTTCGGCATAATCCAAATACATATTCACGATTCTATTGAGTTCAGTAAGTTCTTTTTTGTCTAAATAATTTTTAGCAGTAATTACATCGTTTGGCATAATTTTGCCGTTCGGAGATCTTCTCCATGAGGTAAGCCCCAGCTTATCTTTCTTGCAATTAACACGGTTTTGGATAATTTCCGCCGCTGTTTTCCCGGTAATGGCAAAATGAAGTTTGTTTTGTACTGTTGCGAAAAATTGTTTGCTCTCAAAAGCTTTGGGTGAATAGTCTATGGCTGTAGCATAAATATCGGTAATCTTCTGGTAAAGCATCCGTTCGCTGGAGCGGATGTCTTTGATTTCTTCATAGAGTTCATCAAAATATCTGGCACTAAAACGGGAACCGTATTTAAACCTGTTGCTGTCTAACACATAGCCTTTGTGGATGTAGCTTTTGAGAATTCCTGTCGCCCATTGCCTGAATTGGGTACCCCGTTCGGAATTCACCCTATATCCAACGGCAATAATAGCCTCAAGACTATAAAAAGTGACCTTTCGGGAAACTTCTCTTTCGCCTTCTTTTTGAACTGCCGAGAATTCCTCGGTAGTTGATTTTCGTTCAACTTCATTTTCATGATAAATATTCTTTAAGTGGAGTGAAATATTATCCGTCGAGCAATCAAAAAGCTCCGCCATTTTCTTTTGGGTAAGCCAGATGTTTTCTTCGGCATACAATACCTCAATATTCACCGAACCATCCGGTGATTGATAAAAAGCTATTTGGTTGTCTGGTAGTTTTTTCATAATTTTACACCTCAATAGCCCTTATTATCGGGTTTTTTTCAACTCAACACTTTTACCCTGTGAAATTCGCTAAGTGACGGTGAATCATTTCACCGGGGCATGCCCTCGAATGCCTCTATCGGGGGTCAACACTGTTTGCAAATGGTTTGGTTTACCCCGTGTAAAGAATTACCCTGAGGCAAGCCTTTGTGTGTTAAGCCGATGGGCAATGAATCTGCTTTTCTATTTCACTGGGGTCCGACCCCAATCCGCAGTGCCAATCCGCAGTGTGTTCTATTTTACACATTTCATCAGACCTCTGTCTAATCACTTTCCACTATATCGCCCTCGTTAACCTCTACATCATCTTCCAGCAAAGTTGGGGGAAGCAAGGCGGTGACCTCACCGGCTGGGAGCTCTTGCACGTCCTTGAGTTTCCTTCCGACGGCCCTTGATCTTGTTTTGGCCTTCTCGATAGTGTCCGAATGCCTGTTGCAGCTTTTTTTGCACTGCCTCCAGGATGTCTCCATACTTTGTCCATTCGGTCTTGACGGCTGCGAGGAGGTTCCATACTTCACTCGAACGCTTCTGGATAGTCAGTGTACGGAAGCCCATCTGAAGGCTGTTCAAAATCGACCACAATGTAGTTGGGCCTGCGATAACAACCCGGTGTTTTCTTTGGGTGACCTCAGTCAAGCCCATCCTACGAATAACTTCGGCAAAGAGGCCCTCTATGGGTAAGTACAAGATGCCGAAGTCCGTCGTTTTTGGCGGGTTTAAATACTTTTCGCTGATGTTTCGTGCACAAGCTTTAACACTATTTTCCAGTTGCTTCCCTGCCGCCTCAACACCTTCTGCGTCAGCCCGCTCTTGAGCCTCAATCAGACGTTGGTAGTCTTCGACGGGGAACTTGGCGTCTATCGGGAGCCAGACGGTTTCATCCATGCTCGCACCTTGCCCCGGTAACTTGATTGCAAACTCGACATACTCGGTACCACCTTTCGTAGCCACATTCGTAGCGAACTGGTCAGGATTGAGCACTTCCTCCAACATTGCACCAAGCTGTACTTCGCCCCACCCCCCACGCATCTTGACGTTTGTCAGTACCTTCTTGAGGTCACCAACTCCCGTGGCAAGCGTCTTCATTTCTCCAAGCCCCTTGTGAACTTCCTCCAGACGTTCGCTTACTTGTTTGAAGGACTCACCCAAACGTTTTTCCAGCGTCCCTTGAAGTTTTTCGTCCACGGTTTGCCGCATTTGATCGAGTTGTTTGGCATTATCCAGCCGAATCTCATTCAGCTTGCCTTCTAATGTGACCTTTAGAGCTTCGAGTTTCTGTTCATTCATTTCCGTCAATTTTGACAACTGGGTTGAAAAAGTATCTAACTGGTTTTTCTGAAGACCAGCAATATCGGCCATCGTTTTCGTTGTGGATTCCCCGAAGTTCTTGAGGTGTCCGGTTATCTCTTCTCGTAAACCCTTAAAGTCTACCCCGGTCTGTTGCCTTGCTTCAGCAAGTTGCTGGTTCAGCGTATCCCCCACATTTTTAAGTGTGCTTCCTAATTCCTCGCGGGATTGCCGCGAAGCATTTGTCATTTCTTCACGGTTTACGGTAATCTCATCCTTTACCACACGCTCAGCCCGCTCGTATGATTTTTCGATAGATTCAAAATTCTGCTGGAGAGACCCAGGATCAACAGAGGTCTTTCTACGGAGAAGAAGAATCTGGAGAACCAATATGGTCAGTAAAAATATAGGGATAACAAAAAGAAGTATTTCATTCATCTGTGTTTCCTCGACCGTTGATAGACATTTTTAGCTTTTTCCTCATAACGTCATATTGATCAGGTTAATTCACGGGAATTGTTTCAGTTGCCGGCTCGCTTCGTAAATCCTCAATAATCCTTAATAGCTGTATAAAATCCCAATGAAATTCAGTTCCTGAGTATGCTCCAATTTTAAAAGTATTGCCCAATTCATGCATAGTCCATTCAACGTTGATCTGCTGGCTTCCAGTGTTCCACAAGAAATCTACAAATTTGTATTCTCCGCGGCCGATCCAGTAGAGGAATTTGAAAGGTTTATCATCAAAATTAACTTTGTTATAACAAAAGTCAGCCAACATATTTCTCGATTCTTCAAAACCTTTTTCTCCTGGATAGGTTTCCCTGAACATTTGTTTTATATCTCGCCTTTTTATAGAAAGTCCGCCACTTCGTATAGATAATTTTTGTGTCACATCGTAAAGCTTTTTTTGAGTATTGTTGAGATTTTCGTACGAACCTGAACCGTTGCGACTCTGAAACCGATTGATTCCCATAATAATTTTAGTCTTTGTAATCATAGTGGTTCTCCGTGAGGCGGCGCCTTCTCAAACTCTGAATTGTTGCGTTTACCTGTTATTATGCTTGGTCCGGTTAAATCTCATTATTGGCTGCTCGCAAGGTTTGCCTTTTTTGCCCTCTGACATATATTTCCAGATACTATGATCAAAAACCGTTCTATTGATACCTCTTAAATCTGCCGTTCTATTGATTATGTCCTTGGCCTCGAAATAATCTTTGGTATAAATACCGGCAAGCTCAAGAAAACGAAACAGGTGAATATCTACTGCAGCGGTAGGAATTCCAGAGAGCCATTTCAAATAATCAACAGTTTTGTTTCCGATTCCTTTTATGCGTTCCAGTTTCTGAATGTTTGTGGGATACCCAAGCCATGCTTTTAAGTCGGCTTCAGTTTCAACACCTTCTTTCAAGAACAATTCTGTTAGCCTCATAATGCGATTCGGTTTTTCAGAATCCTTCCAGTTTATAAGAATTTTGATCCCTACTTCTTCTGTGATTCTTTGGAAACTGCTTGTCTTTTTTGCCTCAGGATATTCGTTTTTCAGCCTATCAAGGCGTGGTTTCACTACCGTGCTCCATTTTAATCCTGCCTGTAAAATTGCATCCGTAATTGTGGCACCCATGTGGTTGTAGGGAACATTGGGTATTACTATCTCGAAATCATTAAGGGTATCGACGTAACTTTTTAGTTGTTCAGCTTTTGATTCCATATCGCTTATGAATGTGTTTCCTCATTACTTTTTGTACCTGCTCCGATACAAAATGTATATTTTAACTGGTGCCTGTTTGCTTTTGGGTCAAATTCTCTTTGAATATCATCCCGATCTTTTCTCCCTAACCTTGTCCAGGTGGTTCTG
>JBAXOR010000017.1:0-10139 GCA_037133155.1 Chrysiogenales bacterium
CACCTTGGCGAAATGGCCGCTGCCTTTGTCCGGCAGATCGTCCCTGGATACCGAAGTGATGACCAGATATGACAGGTTCATCATTTCGGCCATTTGCCATATTTTTTGAGCTTCATCTTCGTCCAGGCCGGCGGGTATTCCCGTTGGCACTGAACAAAATAGACAGTCGCGCGTGCAGACGGCACCCATGATCAAAAAAGTGGCCTGGTGATGATTCCAGCATTCAGCTATGTTGGGGCAGCGGGCGCTTTGGCAGATGGTCGGCAGGCCTTTTTCCTTAAGTTTGTTTTTCAGATGGAAATAGTCGTCGCCACCTGGTATGGACACCTTCAACCAATCGGGCTTTTTTATTTTGACCGCGGTGCCATTCATGGTTGGCCAATCAAGATGGGCTTAGCAAATACAATTCTTGCTGCGGCTGCGAAAGATATTCGGCGCCATTTTCAGTGATGACCACCATTTCCTCAACCGTGGCCACTCCGAAATCCTTGATGTAGATGCGCGGTTCGATGGTGAACACCTGGTCCTTTTCCAGGGGCATGAAAGGCAGGTTGCCGTACCGTTCCCAAGCCGGGGCCAGCAGGGCGCCGCCGTCATGGGCGTAGCGCCCTACCTGGTGGCCAAGGGCATGGGGATATTCATCGTAGCCCTGGGAGACAATGTAATCGCGGGCGACCTGGTCGATGTCCAGGCCGCGCACGCCCGGTTTTAGGGCTGAAAAAGAGAGGCGGATCGATTCGATGAGTGCGGCGAAGCCTTTTTGCGCTTCACTGGGCGCTGCTTTTTCACCGGGTCGCAGGATGTACCACGTCCTTTGCAGGTCGGAACAATATTTTTCCACCACTACTCCGAAATCGATATTGAATATGTGGCCCGGGCGCAGGACATTGCCGGTGGGGGCCGAATGGGCGCCGATCTCTTGGGGGCCGCTGAACACCGCCGGGCAACTGCTCTCTTCCCAGGCCGCAGCCAGACCCATTTGTATGCGTTCCGCCGTGATCCAGGCGGCCAGATCCTTTTCGCTCATGCCCGGTTGCACTGCCTTGCCTACCCGGCTATATATATCCAAAGTCTTTTGACAAGCCAGTCTTAGCCGGCGCAGTTCTTCGCCAGATTTCCTGCCGCGGATCCGGGCGATCACGTTCTCGGCTGTAACCAGGCGCGCCGTGAATTCGGTCTCTTTCAACAAATCCAAGAGGTTCAGGTAATTGCCATGGGTCAGGCCGTCGGCAGCGGCGCAATCCGGGGAATAATCAATTGCAATTTTTCCGGGATTATGCCGCTTCAGCAATTCCAGCAGGTCGGTCCTGGGGCTGCCCTTGTAAGCGGTCACGGCATCAAAAAGACCGGCGCGGCGGAATTTTTCGATATCCAGGTTGCCGACGATGGCGTATTTTCCCCCGCTCTTGAAAAACAGGAAAAATGAAAGCCAGGTCGCGCCCTGGCCGACGACATAATCCATCACCGGATCGGTCAGCAATCCCGATTCGCGGTCGATCACCATCCACAGATCGATATCCAGCTCGCGCAGGATCTCGATGGCCTGGGCAATCTTTTCCTTTTCCATCAGTCTTCCTTTTTAGCGCTACGCGAATCAAAATAAAGGTACAGGGACAAGGCGACGAACATAAGCAGAGCCAATCGTTCACCATTGATGGTCGCGGCCCAGTTTTTGATATGGATGAATTGTTCAAGATCGAAATATTTCAACAAAGCACTGACTACGCCGATGATCGCCCCGCCGGCAATAAAACCTGAGGCGATCAGTATACCTTTGTCATAGCGTTTGGTTGCCAGTACCTTGTCCCGGCTGGAGCGATTGACCAGGTGAGCGATCAGGCCACCGATTACCAGCGGTGTGTTCAGTTCAAGGGGAATATACATGCCCAGGGCGAAAGCCAGCGGCGGAACGCCGATCAATTCCATGATCAGTGCGGTCAGGACGCCGACGCCATAAAGCAGCCAAGGCACCTGTGCCCCCGGGTTCATCAGCGGCTGGATCAGGGCGGCCCTGGCGTTGGCCTGCGGCGCCGCCAGGGCATCGGCTCCAGAGAAACCGTAAGTCCTATTCAGCAGGAGAATAACCAGGCCCACGGTCAGCGAGGAGAGCAGGATGCCAAGAAATTTGTATTTCTGTTGCTTTATCGGCGTGGAACCCAGCCAGTAGCCGACCTTCAAGTCGGTAATAAAGCCGCCCGACATAGACAACGCAGTACAGACAACACCACCGATGAGCAAAGCGGCGAACATGCCGTACTCGCCGGTCAGGCCGGCTGCCACCAGTACCAGGCTGCTCAGGATCAAGGTCATCATGGTCATGCCGGAAACGGGGTTGGTACCGACAATGGCGATGGCCCTGGCAGCGACGGATGTGAACAGGAAACTGATTACAAAAACCGTGACGGTGGCGATCAGGCTCAGCTTCAGAGCGTTCGGTACCGGGCTCAGCACCGATAGACCAAAAAAAACAAATATGACCAGCAAGGTCAATCCCAGAAAAATTATAACGATTTTCATGCTCAGGTCGGTCTGGGTTCTGGTCACAGCAGTTTGATCGGCAGTAGTCTTTTTTAACATTTGCTTGAAGCCCATGCCAAAGGCCTGAACAATGATTTTTGACGACTTCATTATACCGATGATGCCGGCCATGGCGATGGCGCCGATGCCGATATAGCGGACATAGGAACGGAATATCTCTTCGGCGCTCATGGCCGAAATCAGTTTGGTTCCGGAACCGACGATTTCAGCCGGGATGAACTGCCCGAAATATGCAATCACCGGCACCAGCAAAAACCACGACAACAAGCTGCCGGCGGCTATAATGGATGTGTATTTCAAACCAATGATATAACCCAACCCCATAACAGCCGACAAAACATCCATTTTAAAAACAATTTTTGCCTTGTCAGAAAGGGTTTGGCCGATTTTGATGATCCGGCTGGTAAAAACTTCGTTGAAGGCCCCCACTGAATGGACCAGGAAATCGAACAATCCACCGATGATCATGCTTTTGACCAAAATTTTGGCTTGCTCGCCGCCTTTTTCACCGGCGATAAGGATCTGCGCGGTGGCGGTGGCTTCAGGGAAAGGAAAATGGCCGTGCATTTCCTTGACAAAATATTTGCGGAAAGGAATCAAAAACAATATCCCCAGCGTTCCGCCTAAAAATGAAACCATGAATATTTTGAACAGGTCAAAGCCTATTTTTTTATCCAATCCCAGAATAAACAATGCCGGCAGGGTGAAAATGGCTCCGGCCACGATCAGCCCCGAGGCGGCCCCTATGGACTGGATAATGACGTTTTCCAGTATGGTGTTCTTTCTCTTGAACAACGGCGAAACGCCGACGGCGATAATGGCGATGGGAATGGCTGCTTCAAAAACCTGGCCGATTTTCAGGCCCAGGAAAGCGGCCGCTGCCGAAAAAACTACTGCCATGACCAGACCCAGGACAATAGAACGGGAGGTCACCTCGGGAATAACCGTCTCAGCCGAAATATAGGGCGCATATTCCTTACCCGCGGGGAGAACATCAAATGCCCCTTCGGGCATGCCTTTTACTTCCTGATTTTGCATGGTGCCTCCTTAGCGAAATTTGGATATCACATAATTTTTTATTTTTTCAAAAATCTCGGTATTGAAACTGATTTTATAATCATTTCTTTTGTTCAGTATATAAGAACCAAATAAATTATTTTTAGCTTCAGCCAGTTTTTTCTGATAAAACCCATCTTTTTCTTTTAAAAAATCCTGATCAGAAATGATTTTCTTGCTCTTGAGTTTGATTATGACTGCGGCTTCAGACTTGAAGGTCAGCGGCAGTGAATAGGCGTTCTCGTTCATGGCGAAAATAGTTTCGTCCAATCCCTTCAAAAGCGGAAATGCCGACAAGCGATCTCCCCTTTGATGAGTGACGCTTTCGGGTTTGAGGTTTTCTTTTTTCAGGTATGCTTCTATTTGCTTGGCATCCACAAGACGGCTCAGTTCAGCGGCGACTATCCTGGCTTTGGCCAGCTGCAGATGCAGTTTTTTTGTGGCCAGCAATTTTGTTTTCACCTGATCTTTGACCGTCTCAAACGGCTCGATTTCAGGCTTGGCAATTTTGGTCAATTGGATGATGGCAAACCCTTCCGGGAACTCCAGGGGCTGGGAAATCTCGTTTTCATGAAGTGAAAACAATCTCTGGGAAATATAGCCCATGTCATCGACATTTTTAATGGGTTGTCCCGCCGTCAGCAGGCCGCTGGAAATTACTCCGCCCGCCGTCTTGTCCGTCCCCTCTTTCAGGCTATTGCTTTCCTTAATTTTCCCGTACAGTTTATTGATCCTGACAGCAACCAATTTCTTTAATTGTTCGTTCTCGAGCAAGCCGGTGATCCTGGCCTTGACTTCGCTGAAGGTTTCCTGTTTTTCCTGGGTTTTTTCGGTGGCATACAAAATGGAAAATGCCTGTTGCGCATCAACCGGAGAGGATATTTCCCCTTGTTGCAGATTATCAATCATACTCCGTTCCTGGTTGGAAAAATTCTGCCAACCCCAGTAGCCCCAATCTCCACCATCCTTGGCTTTGTCATCGCTTGATAATTCCCTGGCTTTTTCGGCAAAATTATCCCGTGTTAAAATGGCTGCGGCGGCCTCCATTTTTTTCAATATTTCCTCACGGCTCTGCTGGGAATAAGTGGCCCAGATCCGGCTGATTTTTGTTTTTCCGGGAACCTTGAACATGCTTTTATTGCTTTGATAATATGCAAATAATTCCTTTTCCTTGATAACGATATCTTTTTTAAAATCAGCGAATTTTAAAATTAGTATTTGGGCGGCCCTTTTCTCGCTGCTTTTAAATGAATTCTTGTTGCCCAGATAGAAATCCTGCAGTTCAACGTCACTGAACACCGGTTCTTCTTTAATATCCTCGCTTTTGAAAGCGATGATTTCAAGCTCGGCCTTGTCATTTTCCTGGCGATAATCTGCTTTAAGTGAGCCCAGATCAAGAACCAGCCCGCCGGCCAGCAATTCTTTCATTTTATCGGCTAATAATTCTTTTTTAAGCCCTGCTTCAAAATCCAGCACCTGGATCTGGTTGTAGGCCAGCAGTCTTTCATATTCTTCTGTACCGATAAAGCTGCTGTCGCGCTGGAAAGCCGGATAGGCACGGATGGTATTTTTCAATTCAGCCTCGGAAACACTCAGGTGCAGCTTTTCAGCTTCATTGTCAATTACCAGCGCATTGACCATGCTCTGTAGGACTTGCTCGGCGATGCCCAGTTGGTTGATCAGTGAGCGGTTGAAATTGTTTTTAAACTGCTTGCTGTACATGTCCAGGCTTTTAACCAGGTTTTTTTGGAATTCTTCTCCGCTTATCTTCATGCGGCCGACCGCGGCCACATCTTTTTCCAAACCTTCTGATTCGAACCGACCCGATCCCCATTGCACAAAAATAAATCCGACAAATGCCAGTATGACCAGCCATAAAATCCAGGAGAGCGATTTCATGTTGTTTCTCATAGTTTTGAGCATTATTTTTCCTCCACTTGATTTAGGTTTTTGAATTTCTTGCTGTTCATTTTCAGGTAAACCGATACTGTTGCTCCGTTGATCCCGTTGTTGCTGATTACGATATTGCCAGCGTGTTCCTGGATGATGTTGTAGGCAATGGTCAAACCTATACCTTTTTTCTGGGTCCTGCTCTTGGTGGTATAAAATGGATCAAAGGCCTTCTCCAGGTTTTTAAAACCGCCGCCGTTATCAATAATATCCACGATCGTATTCTGGCCATCCATGGATTTTTTCAGGTTGATCGTGATTTTACCGTTCTGAATATTGTTTTCCTTGAAAGCTTCAATGGCATTTTCCACAATGCCTTCGAAAACCTGCCACAAGGCAAAATGGTTGCCCTGGATAATTACATCCTGGCTGAAATTGATTTTTTCAATGGTAAAATCACTGTTCCCCTGGCGGCTGGAAATAACTTTTACCAGTTTATCGAGTAAATTGGCCAGATTGATTTCCATCTTGATCTGGTCCATATCCGGATTCAGCTGGTTCAGTTGATCGATGATAGTTTTGATGCGCAGCGCTTGTTTCTGTATGCAGAGCAGTTTTTCCTTGGCATAGGGAGTGATGTCATCACGAATGGTCAACAAGTCGACATAGCCTAAAATTCCGGTCAAAGGATTGTTTATCTCATGGGCAAAGCCGGAGACAATGGCGGTCAGCGATTTTTGCTTCTCGGTTTGAATGATATGTTTCTGGGTGTCACGCAATTCCTGTATGGCGATTTGCAGTTTTTCATTGGCTTCCTTCAATTCCACGGTGCGGGAAAAGACTTGTTTTTCCAGATCCTTGTGCGTGGATTCGATTTCGGTCATCATACTTTCGATTTTTTTGGCCATTTCGTTGAACTGGCTGCCCAGAAACGAAAATTCATTGTTTGCGCTGATTTTAACACGGTGGGAAAGGCTTCCGTAACTGATTTTTTCCAGGCCGTTTTCAAGCAACTGCATGGGCTGAGTCAAATGCTTGTTAATCCAGATGACAATGACGAAAAAAACGATCAGCGGTGCGGTCGATATTAAAATGATCAGGAATTTGGCGTTGATAAGCTGAAAAACAAAAAAATAAGAGACAGCGATATATCCCGCACTGATCAAAACAAAAGACAACAGAAGCTTGGTTCGTAGTGTGTTTATTTTAAACATTTGTTTAAACAGTATTCTATTATAATTAAGACTAAATATCAACCATTCATGCTCCTGAACAGGCTTGAGAAAATACTTTTCCGGGACTATTGAAAGATAGCGCGGATCACTTGTTCGGAATTTCTCCAGCCCGGCACTATTTTTACAAACAAATCCAAAAAAACCTTTTTGTCATAGTAGTCTTCGAGGGTTTGCCGCGCCTGCTGGCCTATCTGCTTGATCATATTGCCATTTTTCCCGACAATGATTTTTTTTTGGGCGCGCGATTCCACATATATTTCAGCGCGCACGTACACCACATTACCGCGGTCTTTGATCTCTTCGATTTTTATGGTGGTCGTGAAAGGAAGCTCGTCTTCGACCCACTGCAGCATTTTTTCACGTATCAATTCCCCGACAAAAAAGTTTTCCGATTGCTGGGTATATTCATCGGCCGGAAAAAAATTATCCCCTTCGGGCAGGTATTTAAAAATCAATTCCTCCATGAGTTCGAGGTTGTCGCCTCTGATTGCCGATATGGGAACTATTTCCTGCCAGGGGAATATATCCTTTTCGTGCTGGATTTTGTCCAGCACTTTGCCTTTGTTAAGTTTGTCAATTTTATTGATCACCAGAAAAACCTTTTTACCGGCTTTTTTCAACAAAGAAATGACAAAATCGTCTTCCTGGGGATAAGCGAGATCAATGAAATAAAGGATGAGGTCGGCATCGAACAAAGCATCGTTGACCGATTTCATCATCAGTTCATTCAGTTTAAAATGGGGCTTGTGGATGCCGGGGCAGTCAAAAAAAATAATTTGGCCGCGTTCGCTGGTCTTGATGGCCAGAATTCTTTTGCGTGTCGTCTGGGGCTTATTGGAGACAATGGCCACTTTGGTTTGCATTAGGGCATTGATAAATGTCGATTTGCCGACATTGGTTCGGCCCAGCAGGGCCACATACCCCGAATGCCTGGTTTTATTTGTTTTCACGGTAGATACGAACACTTTTTATGCGGTTTTTTTCAACTTCAAGGACTTCAAGAACATAGCCTTCGACCGTCACATGGTCATGCGGACCGGGGATTTTACCTAATTTACAGCTGATCAAACCGGCCACGGTCTGATAGTCTTCATTATCATCAATTTCTATTTGCAGGGCTTCATTCAGTTCATAAATGGCAATATCCCCCTTGACGACAAATCCATCCCGGTCGCGAACAATAGATTCCAGATCATCATCATATTCATCCTTGATATCACCGACAATTTCCTCAATAACATCCTCCATGCTGATCACCCCGGAAACTCCGCCGAATTCATCAATAACGATGGCGAATTTCTGCTTGGTTTTCTGCATTTCCTTCAGTAATTCAAGGATACGCATGGTTTCGGGAATAAAAAACGGCGGCCGTAGAATTTCCTCCATATTAAAGTCATTTCGGCCCCAGTAATTGAAAACATCCTTGGCCAGAATAATGCCTTCGACATGATCGATCCTTTCGCCAACCACCGGCAAGCGGGATTTTTTCTTGTTTTTGATGATGGCTATGATTTCATTCAAGGTGGCGTCGATATGAATATGAATCATGTCCACCCGCGGCGTCATGATCTCCTTGACCAGCGTATCCCCGAATTCGAGGACGCTTTCAATCATTTCCTGGTCTTCTTTTTCGATAACCCCTTCCTTGGCCCCTTCTTCAAGAAACACTTCCAGTTGCTCATCACTGAGATCTTCATCTTGTTGATTTCCCCGGGGATCCACCGGGCTTTCTTTTAAAAAAATCGTGAAAATAAAGTTCAGGGGATAAAAAATTATCCAGGCGACCGGAAAAAGAAACAGCAGGTTGCGCAGGACTTTTTCCCTGTTCAGGTAAGCGGCGATATAAAAAACCAGGTTGAAGAAAACCAGGTGCAGCAACCCGATCAGCAGAATCCTCGACGTAGCTGAAGGTATGGCGTTCTCAAGAACCTGAAACGTGCAGATGAGCAAAACGATTTGCAGGAAAAAAACTATTGTTTCCAAAGAATGAATAACCAGGTCAAATTTATCAACAAAGGCAAACCGAGGTTTGCGCATGGGCGGTAAACCATTGAGGAATTTGGCCAGCGAGATGCGTGAAAAGCTCTCAAAACTGCTTTCCAGCAAATAGAACAGAATGGTCACCATATACAGGATAATCAAGGCTGCAATATTCATTCCAGTTCACCGGCATGCCTGGCAAATAACTGCTGTTGCAGAGCCAGCATTTCGCCTTTATCTTTTTCATGATCAAGGCCATGCAAGTGCAACAAGCCATGGATCATTAAAAGCAGTAATTCTTTTTGTCTTGAATGGTTGTTTTCACGGGCTTGTTTTTCGGCCAGAGTCCAACAGATCAGGATGTCGCCGGCGTAAAAACCTCCAGGCAGTTTTTCCCCCAGCGAAAAACTCAAAACATCGGTGACGCAATCCTGATGGCGGTATTTTTTATTCAGTTCCCGGACTTCGTCAGCGGCGGCGATTTTTATGGTTACCGCTCCCTTGAAATGCAACTGGCCGGCAATTTGCCTGATTATTCGCAGTAATACTTTTTTGCCCAGTCGAAAACCGTTATTTTGAATTTGAATCATTGACATTCTCTTTTTTGAAATCAAAACCCGGATAGGCGATCCGCTGCTGGTGGATGGAGGCAAGCTTGTTGTAGAAACTGCCGGCAATTACATTCAGGGCTTGAAATGTCAGATCCCGGCATTCAGCAAATTGATTTTCGGCGCTGTCGGCGCTGATTATCTGCTCGATTACATTTTTTATGTCCTGGTCGTTGGGCGCGGAGAGGCTTTTTGCTGCAGCCTCCACCTGATCGGCCAGCATGATGATGGCTTGCTCGATCTCCTGCGGTTTTTTGCCGGGATAACGGAACATATTTTCATCAAAATCTTCAAGAAGACCGGAGCCGTTTTCCTTGGCTTTTTCATAAAAATACTTGACCAGTTTGGTTCCATGATGCTGATCAATGGCTTGAGCGACTTTTTGCGGCAGCTTCAGTGAATCGGCTTTTTCCAGGCCGGCGCTGATATGGGCGATAATTATTTTGGCACTGTCCCGCGGCGTGAGCTTGATATGGGGGTTCTCGTAAACCGAGGAATTCTCGGTGAAGAACTGCGGGCTGTCTATTTTCCCTATATCATGGTACAGAGCCATGGCCCGCACCATAATTGGCGATAATTGCAGCTCCTGGGCAGCGGCTTCGGCCAAAGAGGCCACCATTTGCGAGTGGTGGTAGGTCCCCGGCGCCTTCTCCAGCATTTCGCGAAAGACCGGCAGGTTCAAATTGGTGATTTCAACCAATTTCAGGTCAGTGACCAATTTGAACATTACTTCCCACAAAGGAATCATGAAATTGGCGATAAAAACGGACAGCAAGGCCGATAAAATCCCCATCGCCACGAAAAAAGATATAGTGCGCCAGCTGTAATTATC
>JBAXOR010000018.1:0-9980 GCA_037133155.1 Chrysiogenales bacterium
GGTCTGGTCGGTCCTGGAAGATTACACGGCCAGCAAGTTCTGGCGCCTGGTGTGGTACAGCCTGTTATTGACGGTCGGAATAATTCTATTGTTTGTCGGCACCCTGACCATCATCAAGCTCTATACCCTTAAGATCGCCTAGGAGTGAACCCATGAAAACTGAAGAAGCAAGAAATTATCATAAAATCGATGCCGTGATCGTCGGGGCCGGGTTGGCCGGGCTCAGGGCCGCTTTGGAAGTCGCCAAAAGTGGCTTGTCGGCAGCCGTGATCAGCAAGGTGTATCCGACCCGTTCGCACTCAGGCGGCGCCCAGGGAGGCATTGCCGCCGCCCTGGCCAATGTGGCTGAAGATTCGCCGCAAACGCATATGTTCGATACAATCAAGGGCAGCGATTATCTGGCTGACCAGGATATCATCGAACTCTTTGTCAACGAAGCCCTTAAAACCGTTTATGAATTCGAGCATATGGGCGTGGCTTTTTCGCGCACCGAGGACGGGCGGATCAACCAGCGGGCTTTCGGCGGCCATTCTTCGCCCCGCGCCTGTTTTGCCCAGGATGTCACCGGCCATGTCCTGCTGCATACCCTTTACGAACAGTGCCTGCAGCATAATGTCCTTTTTTTCAACGAATTCCAGGTCCTTTCCCTTTTGCTCAAAGATGATGAATCGCGCGGCCTGGTAGCCTGGGATATCCGCAACGGCGGCCTGCATATTTTTCACTCCCGCGCGGTGCTGTTGGCCACCGGCGGTTACGGCCGGGCCTGGAAAGTCACCAGCAACGCCCATGCCAATACCGGAGACGGCGTGGCCCTGGTACTTGAATCGGGCCTGCCGCTCGAAGACATGGAATTCGTCCAGTTCCATCCCACCGGGTTGTACAAGCACGGCATCCTCCTTTCCGAAGCCGCTCGCGGCGAAGGCGCCTATATTGTCAATGACCAGGGCGAACGCTTCATGAAAAAATACGCGGCCGCCAAGATGGAATTGGCGCCGCGCGATATCGTTTCGCGTTCCGAACAGACCGAAATCAACGAAGGTCGCGGTATTGGCGGCAAGGATTATGTTTATCTGGACCTGCGCCATCTGGGCAAAGAAAAGATTTTGCAGCGCCTGCCACAGATATATGACCTGGCCTTGAATTACCTGAAGGTCGATGCCATCACCGATGCCGTCCCCATCCAGCCCACGGCCCACTATTCCATGGGCGGCATCCCGGCCAATATCCATACTGAAGTGATCAAGAATGCCGCCGGGATAGTGATCAAAGGGCTGTATACCGCCGGTGAAACTTCCTGCCTATCGCTGCACGGCGCCAACCGCCTGGGCTGCAACTCCCTCCAGGATGCCGCTACTTTCGGCCGCATAGCCGGCATTCACATGACTGATTTCTGCAAAAAGAACGGTTTTGCCGAACTTCCGGCCAAGCCGCTGGATGCAGCCCAGGGCAAAATAGACCGTTTGTGGAACGGAAAGGGCAAGGAACGGTATGCCCCGATCCGCGAAAAATTGCAGGAAAACATGACCAAATTCATGGGCGTCTTCCGCAACCAGGACGACATGCTGAAAATGCAGGCCATCATCAAGGAATTGCAGGAACGCTACCGAGAAGTGGCGGTTGATGATCATGGAGCCGTGTTCAACCTGGACCTGATCGAGGCTCTGGAACTGGAAAACCTACTCAGCTTTTCCGAAGTGATCGTCGCCGGGGCCCTGGCCCGCAAGGAATCGCGCGGCGCCCATTTCCGCACCGATTTCCCCAAGCGCGATGACGCCCAGTGGCTGAAACACACTTTGGCTTGGCGCCGGGACGGAAAAATCGTCCTCGATTTCAGCAAAAGCGTAGTCATTTACCCGCAGTATCAGCCCCAGGAAAGGAAATATTAAGGAGAATGAAACATGGCCAAAATAGATATCTCAGTAAAGATTTTAAGATACCTGCCGGAAAAAGATAAAAAACCGCGCTGGCAGTTGTACAAATTCGCGATCGAAGACGAAGCCACCATTCTCGATGTGCTCAATGAGATTCACTGGCAGCATGACGGCACCCTGGCCTACCGCCGTTCCTGCCGCAGTTCGATCTGCGGTTCCTGCGCCATGAAGGTCAATGGCCGCAACGTACTGGCCTGCGAAACGCCGATTCACCGCTTCGGCACTCGCTTGAAGATCGAGCCGCTGTCGGGATTTGACATCATCAAGGACCTGGTCGTCGACCTGGAGCCGTTTTTCGCGAAACTGAAGCGCATCAAGCCTTATCTGATCGTCGACAAGCCGTTGCCCGACAAGGAGTTTGTTCAATCCACAAGTGAGTTGGAAGCGATCGGCGAATCGACGCTTTGCATCCTCTGCGCCGCTTGCAGCGCCGCCTGCCCCAGTTCCTGGCCCAACCAGGACTATCTGGGACCGGCCGCCCTGCTCAAAGCCTACCGCTTCGTTTTTGACAGCCGCGATGACGGTGCCGACGAGCGCCTGGAAATTGTCAATGACAAGAACGGCATCTGGCGCTGCCACACCATCTTCAACTGCGTAGAGGCCTGCCCCAAGAAGATCAAGATCACCGAGTACCTGTCGCGCCTGAAGGTGCGCGTGGTAGAGAATTCGCTGTAAAAAAAGAGAATGAAATGTAGGGGTTCAATAAGAGCCCATGGATATTGTACTAACACTATGTTTTGGCCATTCAGAAAGTCGCCAAAAACATCTAGTGTTAGTATAGTCACACTTGATGGTTTCAGCAAATTACAAAGCTTGCTGAAACCATACTGTGACTATATTGAACCCCTACGTTCAGACAACAAACAACAAATTCATTATGGAGGAAAACATGTTTAAGATCACCAGACTTATTTTAATTGTTTTTCTACTCGGCCTGGGTTTTGTCATCATCGCCGAACAGATGCCGGATCGCGATATCGAAAGCACGGTGCCGGAGCTGATCGATTTCCATGACATCATTTATCCCATCTGGCATACCGCCTTTCCGGCCAAGGATTACGCAGCCCTGCGCGGATTCGTACCCGAGATCAATAGCCAAGCCGCCAAGATCAACGCCGCGGTTTTGCCTGGTATCCTGCGCGAAAAGAAGCAGGCCTGGGAAAGCGGCCTGGCCGAGTTCAATCTGTCGGTGGCCGCCTATGGCAAAGCCGCCGTTGGCAGCGACGACCAGGCGCTCCTCGATGCGGCCGAGCTACTGCACGCACGCTTTGAAATGCTGGTGCGCGCCATCCGCCCGGTAGCCAAAGAAGTGGACGCCTATCATAAGGTCCTGTACGTGGTCTATCACAAGTACCTGCCCGAAAAAAAGTACGCCGAGATCAATGGTGTGGCCGCCGATATGGTAGCCAAAGCCGAGGCCGTCACCAAGGCCGAGCTCTCGCCGCGCCTGGCCGCCAAGACCGAAGCTTTCCAGGCCGCGGCCGCCAAATTACTGGCCGAAACCAAACTCCTGGAAGCGGCCGGTAAAGCGGGCCTCGAAAAAGAAATCCCTGCATTGGTGGAGAAAGTGCACACTGCCTACCAGGCCCTGGAAAAAGTGTTTAATTAACCTAGATTAAAGCAGATCGCTATTTTTTCTTTTTGGCTTTGACGGCTTTTTTGAGTTGGCTGACGGCTTTGACCTTGGGTTTTACGGCCTTGGCCTTAATCTTTACAGTCTTGGCTTTTGCCTTGACTTTAGTTGCCTTGGCTATTTCAGCCTTGCTCTTGCGCTTGATGTCCATGCTGTGGGCCTTTTTATAGCTTTGGATATCCTTGAAGCGTCCATCGCTGTCGCGCACCGCGTAAAGCTTGGTGCCCTTGGAACTGCGCATGGTTGTTCTTTTGGTTGGCATATGTCCTCCCTTTAATATTCCATCATTACAATTATAAAATTATAAAAAAATATTGTAAACAAAATAATAAATTTAAATGAAAAGTAAATTTTTGTGACCAGGCGAGGAAGCCCCGGAATTTGGATTGTTGTGAAAAAAAGACAGTTGCGTTTTATTGACAAATTGATATAATTGATATATATGATATATATTCCGGCGGAGGCTAATGTGAATACGCAAATGCTGATCAGGATCGATGGGGAAACTAAGGAAAGACTATACCGGTTGGCCCGTAAGCAGGGAAAAAACTACAGCCAGATGATAAGGGAGATTCTGGGCGATTATGTCCGGGAAAGGGATATTGAAGGCTACATCGATGATCTCTGGCAGCGCATCGGACTGAGCCTGAAATCAAAAAAAGTCAAAGCGACTGATGTGGCTTCAGCCGTTCGGGCTGTGCGCCGGCAAGAGCATGAAAACCGTCATTGACACCAATGTTTTTGTTTCCTCGTTTTTCGGCGGCAAGCCGAGACAGATCATCGATTTGTGGAAACAGTGGCGGATCAGCCTGTGCCTTTCAGCCGACATCCTTGATGAGTATATCCGGGTGCTGCAAGAATTAGGTTTGGGGTCCGGCACAGAACTGGAAGAATTTCTTAGGCTTTTTGCTTCGACCCAGAATATTGAATTCACCCGCAAAACGCCCAGGCTGCAGGTGGTTAAAAAGGATCCCGATGATGACAAGTTCATCGAATGCGCTGTTGTCTTGAAGGTCGACCTGATCGTCAGCGGCGACAAGGTCTTGCTCGCCGTTGGCGAATATCAAGGCATTCCAATCCTCTCCCCGGCAGACTTCTTAACTAAATTTGCGTCCGGGAATAAATAGAAACAATAATTTCAAGAAAGATGAAAGGGCAGGCACGGGGGCCTGCCCCTACGAAAGCGCTTTATGTTTACAGGTGCTTCTTTACCAGCTCTAGCACCTCGGGCAGGTCCATGCCGATCTCTTTCAGGTGCTCGACCGTGGGCACGCCCTGAGGGCTCCAGCCGCGGCGCTTGAACACGGCATCGATCAAACTGTCGTATTGTTGCTCGCGGTACGTGCGCAATATCTTGACCTTTTCCTCGCTGCTCTTGCCTTTGGGATCGATGTTCTGCTTTTCCTGCAGTTGCTTGTCGTAGCGCTCGGCTCGCGACTCGTATTCCTCGACCGTCACCGGGCCCATGGCGCGGTAGGGCGGGTAATCTTCGGGGCGCTTGCCGTGGCCCATCTTCAGGTTGAAGACACGCTGGAAATTGTAGACCCGTTCCGACTGCAGCATTAGTTCTTCCTTGGTAATATGCTCGCCGGTGATGGCGTTGTAGATGTCGACATAATTCTGTACGTGTTCGGGCACCTTGTTGGGCTCGGCATTTTCGGCGTTGTTGGCCGGTTCGATGTCATTCCAGGGCAGTTTGCAAAGACCCTGCAAACTGAACCAGGTGCGAAAAACCGGGAAATAGTGCAGGGCTTCGGCCTTCTTTTCGAAAGTGGGGATATGGTTGTTGACCATGTCCATGAAGATCAGCCAGGCTTCGTCGTGCTGCGGCCCCTTGTTGGTCAGGTAGTAGCCGCCCTGCTGGGCCAGCGACTCTTTGGACATGTATTCGGACTGCTCTAGCCCCTTGCCGTGCATGCCGATATCTTTGAGGAACCGGGCATCGGCGCCGTATTTTTCAACAAAATATTTCTGCATGTATTTGACGCCCTTGCCGGCAATCAGGCCGAAACCTTCGCCTCGGGCCATCTGGTGCATCAGCTCCAGGGCCGCCTGCCAGTTGCCCCAGGTCATTTCCAGGCCGCCGCAGCGTTCCTTGTTCAGGATACCGTTCTCGTAACAGTCCATGATGAAACCGGTTATCGTGCCGAAGGAAATGGTGTCCAGGCCGTAGGTGTCGCAGTAGAAGTTGATCTCGATCACAGCGGCCGGATCAAAAATGGCCGGGTTGGAACCGCAGCCGCCGACCGTTTCATATTCAGGACCGTCGACCAGAACTTTATGGCCTTTGTAAGGTCCGGTTTTCAGTTCGAAATTGTCCACGCCGTGGGCGCAGGACATGGTGCAGCCGAACCAGCAGCCGTCGGGGACGTTCTGGGTGAAATAACTCTTCCATACCCAGGAAGCCAGCTTGACCGCTTCGGGGTGCTGGCCAAAGCGGAAATTCTTCACCGGCAGCAGATCGTAATCGTTCATGATCTCCACCAGATGGGCTGTGCCGATGGTGCGCATCTGGCATTGCTTGTCATCGAGGGTCAGTATCTCTTTGTGCAGTTTCAGCCCGGTTTTCTGCAGGGCTTCCATGTCCACCGGGTTGTTGGATTTTCCGGTCAGGCCCGAATACTTGACCACCAGCGCCTTGAGCTTCTTGCTGCGGAACACAGTGCCGGTGCCGCCGCGTCCCGCCTGTTTCAAACGCGGCAGCTTGCGGCGCTTGTCCCAGTAGGAGAAGTTCAAACAGCCGATCCAGGCATGCTCGGCGCCGTGCCCGGCCGATACCACCGACACATGCTGCTTTTCGCGCTCGTTGGCGGCGAACATTTCGTGCAGCTGTTCGGCCAGGACATGCGAATCTACCGCGTCGAGCGGAGCTTCCATGATCTGCACCTTGCCCTGGTTGCCGTCAATATAGATAATGATCTCGCGGTCGGCTTTGCCCTGGATTTCCATGGCGTCAAAGCCGGAGAATTTCAGGTAAGGGCCGAAATGGCCGCCGACGTTGCAGTCAATGGGAATGTTCGTTTGCGGCGAGATGGTGGTGACAATGGACTTGCCGGAGCCGGGATAGTTGGTATTGCCGGCGATGGGTCCCATGGCGATGCAGAGTTCGTTTTCCGGGCTGTCCCATTTCGTATTGCCGTTGACCGCATCCCAGAGCAGCTTCAGGTCAAAGCCCTTGCCGCCGATGAATTTTTTCTTCATCTCGGCCGGAACCGTTTTTTCTTTTATTTCCAGGGTTGACAGGTTGATATACAGAGTGCGGTCGTTGTAACCCTTGAGCACCGGCTTCAGTTCATAGCTGAATTCTTTCAGGATCTTATGGGCTTTCCTGATCTTTTCAATATCGTGTTCAGTTTCGTTGCTACTCATGGCTCAATTCTCCTTGTTTTCGATTTTCAGGGCGTCGGTCGGGCATTCTTTGGCGCAGGCATCGCAGGCGATGCATTTAAACGGCACCAGGCCGCTGCGCCAGGTCATCATGGTATTACTGGGGCAAACGGCTACACAAGCCAGGCAATTGATGCACAGACTTTTGTTGAGCATGACCACCCCCTGCTTGTTGACGGTCAGGGCCAGGGTCGGACATTCGGGAACGCAGGCCTGACACTGGTTGCAAACACTCAGCGTAAAAGTATTTTTTTCAGCCGTGGTTACCTTGATCGAAGACTTTTCCGGATTGTCTTCCTTAAAGTAGAGTTTTGCGCAAACGCTCATGCAGATATTGCAGCCGTTGCATTTTTCGGAAAAGGTTTTTAAGTATTTCATGGGTTTTGGCGGAGACCTCCTTAATTTTTTTCCGATTGCATGGTAATTTCGATCCGTTGCGGCGGCTCGGGAATTTTGTCCAGGGATTGTATCGCTCCCAGTATGACGTTGCCGATTATTTTTTGTACGAAAGGGTTGAGGTTGATGGTCTGGTCATTTACTTTGAGTTCAATCTTGTATTCCATGGTATTCCTCCATAAAGGCGCAGATTTCGGCGATTTGATCGGGATGGAAGCAGGGCAGGCCGGGGGCGCATTTTTCAGTGCTGACCACGGCCGCGAGGTTGCTCAACGGGAATTTAAGTGCTTTTGAACGACTGGGGTCATCGACTTCTATCACCGGGATTCCCGGCTGGTAAAGGCCTTCCATCAGCACAATGTCATCTTTCTGTAAACGAAATTTCAGATCTTCCAGAAGATCCTGGGGAGCGCTGATCAGGCTCATGCGCAACAGTTCATTTTTGGCTATCAGGAAGACTTCGTCGGCTCCGGCCCGCAAAAATTTTGCCGAATCCTTGGTTTCGGGCTGCAGAGTATAAGTGTCAGGAGCGTTTTTGACGGCGACTACCCGGCGCTTTTTGGCCTTGAAACTTTCGATCAAGCGGCTGATAAGCACGGTCTTGCCACTGCCCGACCAACCGGCGATTGAGAAGATTTTCATGGATTTTTATCTTATTATATAAGCTATTATTAGTCAATAAAAAACACCTTTAAAAATGAAATCTTTTTTGATTCAACATGCCCCGCCCCACGGGACATACTTTCACTATGATTTCAATCATTCTTTGAGTTGTTGAAATCATCTAGTGAAAGTATACCATCACTTAATGTTTTCAGCGGTACCAACACTATGTTTTTGGCTAATTCGGTATTCCGCCAAAAACATCTAGTGTTGGTATAGTCACACTAGATGGTTTCAGTGGTTCGTTGTACTTGCTGAAACCATAGTGTGGCTACTTCCCGAGTTGGCTGAAAACATAGTGATGGTAGACAAATTACATCCGTCCACTGCGTGTACGGATAATTTGTGCTGCCGCTATTTACTAATGGGCGCACTTCCACTATAATAAAAACGATGAGAATTTTTGTCGGAATCAAGTTGGATGACGCGATCAGGGAGAGCATCACCAGAGAACTGAATTCCTTTAAAAAAATCGCCAATTCCATTCGCTGGACTGAAATCGGCAATATCCACCTGACCCTGAAATTCATCGGCGAAGTTGCCGAAGTCCAGGTGGAACAGATTAAGGAAGTACTGCTGGCCGCGAAAATTCCCGTGGCGCCCTTCTTGTTGAAGATCAGCGGTTTTGGCAAATATCCCGCCGGTGATGATTTGCATATTTTCTGGGCCGGAGTTGAGGATAATCCCTACTTGCAGATTTTATTTGATGATATTGAAAACACGCTCGGCCCGTTGGGGATTGCCAGGGAAGTCCGCCCTTTCAACCCGCATATCACCCTGGGCCGAAACAAGGCCCACTACAATTTTAAAACGCTTTTTGAGCTGCTGGCTGAAAAGCGTGCTATTTTTCTGGCCGAATGCCGGGTAACCTCTTTTCAGCTTTTCAGCAGTCACTTGACCCCTGCCGGTCCGCAATACAAGATTTTAAAGGAGATTCCCCTTGAGCAGTCATGAAATTTGGTTTATTGTCTTTTCCTACCTGCTGGGGTCCATTCCTTTCGGCTATCTGATTTTTTATTTTACTGAAGGCAGGGACATCCGCACTTTGGGTAGCGGTAACATCGGGGCTACCAATGTGCTGCGCAGTAAGGGCAAGCTGGCCGGACTGCTGACTCTGGCATTGGATATTCTGAAAGGCGCCTTACCGGTAATCTACGGCCGGGTTCATTTCGATTTGCCCTGGTTCGTGCTGCTGGGAGCTCTGGCCGTGCTCTTGGGTCACGTTTTTCCGGTTTTTTTGAAATTCCGCGGGGGCAAGGGGGTTGCTTCCCTAGCTGGTGTTTTTCTGGTTTTTTATTTTCCCGCCCTGCTGGTTTTTTTGGCTGTTTTTTTGCTTACCCTCAAATTAACACGTTACGTTTCGCTGGCCTCTTTACTGGGGACGGCCGCGTTGTTTTTCTGCATCCTTTTTACTCAGGTAGTCGAAGCGGCAGTGGTTGTTTTGGCCATGCTCCTGCTGATCATTTTCCGGCATCACGCCAATATTCAGCGTCTATTGGCGGGCAATGAAAATAAATTCAGTTTAAAGAAAAATGGATAATATCCTGGTTGTTGGTGGCGGCTCCTGGGGAACCTCGTTTGCCAATTATCTGGCCCGGCTTGGTAAAAAAGTAAAACTCTGGATTTTGGAAAAAGGTGTCATCCAGTCTATCCTGACCGGACGGGAAAACACGCTCTTTTTGCCCGGTATCAAATTGGCCGCCAATTTGGAGCCGGTTGCCGACCTGGAAGGGGAAGCCGGCAAGGCTGACCTCTTGATTTTGGCCGTGCCGTCAAAGTTCATCCGGGCCGTGATGCTGCGCATTAAAAATGTACGCCCGGAGCAGCAGGAACTAGTCAGTTTATCCAAAGGGTTTGAATCCGATTCGCTTAAAACCATATCAGAAGTGGCAATAGATGTGTTTGGCCCCTACATTGCATCAAGATGGATCACCTTGACCCGAAAGTCCGTGCAACAAACTACCAGGAAG
>JBAXOR010000019.1:0-9938 GCA_037133155.1 Chrysiogenales bacterium
CCAAAGGACGATCTGATTTCAGGGCTTGCTGCAACCGTCGAACATCTTCAGAATTGGGTACTTTGCCTAACAGTGACACCACCGGGTCGCCGGGAATCGTATGGACCAGAAAAAAAATCAGGCTGCCGGCAGCCCAAAGAAAAATAAAAAACGCGCCCACTTTTTTCAGCAGCAGGGCTTTCATTTTTTTATATTATACTTTTTCAGCATATTGAAAAGAACCATGCGGCTGATTCCAAGTTTTTCGGCTGTTTTGTTTTTATTCCACTGGTTCTCGTTCAAGGTATTTAGCAGTAATGAACATTCAAAATTTTGGCGCGCGTTTTTCAAGCTGAATGCCTCTTTTTCATTTTTGGCATAATGCTCCAGGTCTGGATTGAAGGTGATCAGTTTTTTGATTTTGGATTCCAGTTCACGCACGTTTCCCGGGAAACAATCGTTTTGAAACATATCGGCAATGCCCTGTAATTTCAGCGGGTCAAATGTTTGATAACCGAATTTTTTTAGAAAATACGCGGCCAGCAGCGGGATGTCCTCACGCCTTTCCCTTAAAGGCGGGATATTGATGGTCAGGTCCTGCAGGCGGTAAAACAAATCTTCGCGGAACAGGTTGGCTATTATTAATTCCTTCAGGTTTTTATTGCTGGCGGAAATCAGGCGGATATCGATTTTAATGGTTTTATTTTCACCCAGGCGGCGTATTTCTTTTTCCTGCAAAACCCGCAACAATTTTGCCTGCAGGTTCAATGGTAAATCTGCGATTTCATCCAGAAAAAAAGTGCCGCGGTCAGCGGCCTCCAGCAAACCGACACGGTTTTCAGAGGCGCCGCTGAAAGCTCCTTTTTTAAAACCAAAAAGTTCGGCTTCCAGCAGGGTTTCCGGCAGTGCTGCGGCATTGACTGATATAAAGGGCTGGTTGGCTCTGGGGCTTAGCAAATGGACGGCATTGGCTACCAGTTCTTTGCCGCTGCCGCTTTCACCGGTAATCAGCAAGGAAAAGTCAACCTTGCTGATCTGGGCAATGAAGCGCTTCATTTCTTTGATTTTCTCTGATGCGCCGATGATAAAATCAAGTTTTTCATGATTTTGAAATTCGTTTTCAAAAAATTTCTTGAACAGAATCGCGAATTTTTTCAAAACTTCCTTGTTCCTTTCGAAAAAATTTTGAAAATATAATTCTCCGTCCTTGAAGGCGACGACTATATTGGCGAAGAGATGTTCATTCATGGGCCATTGGATCATTTTGGTATTGGCGAAGGGATAGAAAAATTTTTCCTGGCTGTTGAATCCTATTTTGATTTCCGGCAGGCGGAAATTTTGGTTTTCAGGGTTCCGGCGAACGAACTGTATCATTTCTTCGCCTAATTCTTTGAAAAGACTTGAATTGGAAAATTTGAACAGCAACTGTTCCTTTTCATAGATATGCATGGTTAGCCAATCAACTTTTAACGATTTGTTGATTTCATATAAAAAACTACTGAAAAAATCTTCGGGAAGTCTCCATTGCCTGTAATTTTCCACCAAGCGGGCGTCGTTAAAAAGATGGCAACGATTTTCGTTTTCATCCAGATCTATCCGCAGTTGATTCAGTTTTGCCGAGGTTCTTCTTTTATTCATGGAGAAAAAATCGTGCATAGTTAAAAAGTGCTCTTTAGATAGGCCGTTGATATTTTCTTTATTGGCGGTCAGGTCAAAACAGATATACCAGTATTCGAAATAATAGTAGTTTTTTGATTTCTTGGACAATTCCCGGGAAACTTCCTTGAACATGTCGAGCCATTCAATCTTTTTTAGCTTTTTCAACAACATGGCCAAGGCTGTAAACTTGATTTTTTTTGATTTGATAGCGCCGAGCAGTTTAATAATTGCAGATGCTTGCCCTTCATTAACGGTCATATCGCGGATCTGGCATATCTTCCAGACGATTCCCTGGTCACCATTGAACGACTTGACCCCGGGCGTGAGCGGATCAAGCGCCCCTGCCTCTAAAAATAAAATTATACCTTTAAGAAAAGCGCACTCAGCGAGCCCTTTATTGTTGCCGATTTTTGCGAAGATTTGAGTGGAGCGCTCAATTAATTTCAAGGCCCGGCTGTTGTTCAGTCTCAAGTATTCAAGAGTTGCCCAATTCAGGTAATCGATGGCGCAGGAAATAAATATTTTTTTTTCTTCGTTGCAGGCCAGGATGCCGCGCAGAAGACTTTCGGCTTCTTGCCAATTTCCCTTACTGATAAAAATGTTGATCAAGTTTGAATTCACCAGCATTATACCGTCGCTGTTTTTTTCTTTTTCAAATAGTTTCAGTGCTTTTTGATACCAGCTTTCGGCTTGGAAATCGTCGTCGTTTTCCAGGTACAAGTTGCCCAGATCAACGGCAGTGAAAGCGGAGTTCAACCTGAAGCCTTCGGTTTCACTTTTTATAAACATGGTTTTGTACAATGATTCGGCAGTCAAAAATCGTCCCTTCTCTCTCTGCAATTTTGCCATCTGGTTTTGAATTTCTATTTCCTCCCGGCAGCAGTGTTGGGCTTGGAAATAACTCAGTGCATCTTCCAGCTGGGATTGAGCTTTGGCATGATTTCCGCTATATATACTTCGGTCACTCAATTGGATCACAGCCAAGTTTCGGTAGTAAGGGGCTATTATTTTTTTAATAAAACTATCAGCTTTTTTGGTTTCGGAAGTCTTTTCGAGAAAAAAGAAATTTAGATAACTCCATTTATCGATGCATTCTTCCGGAACTTGGTTGAGGCCGGCCAAAAGCTGTCCGAGTTTTTGATACTCTTTTTTTTGCATGGCCAGATGAGCTGCTTGCAACCGGGTAAAAACATTGCGTGGATTGGCATATTCAGTAAGGAGTTTTTCGGCCAGATTGATAGAATTGGTCTTGATAAGAATCTCCAAAAAAAACGTGAGTAGTTTTTGGTTTTTTGAAAGCTGGGGAAGATGGCGGACAATCAGATCGGTACAGGGACCGGGAGCGATTTTTTCGGGCCCCGCAATGGAAATGGTTTTCAGATATTGTTCCAATGATGCCAGTTTCTCACTGGCAATGTAATGACTGATGGTTAGGTAGGGCCAATCTACTTTGGAAGCCAGAATGGCAATCAATGAGTTTTTTTCTTTTAAAGAGACGGCAGGTTTATTGCCGGGAGTGCGCAGGCTAAGAATTTGCTGATTTTCTTGCAAATATTGTTTCTGGAGCAATGCATTTAACCGCGATGTACCTTCGGGACCGGCCAGGATATGGGCAACCGCAATGGGGATGGGCACTTCAATGATCTCAAATATTTTTAATAATTCGCTTTCTTCCTTGTTTAACTTGCCTTGCGTTTGAGGTGGTGACTGGCTTAGAAGATATTTTTGTAACTGATTGCCAGGATCTTCATTGAATTCAAGGTCACAGTCAAGGTGCAGTTGATCATTGAACAATATAATGGTCAGGCCGGTGATGTCGCCGGATTCAAGCAAAAATCTGAGAAATTGACTGTTTTCTTTCCCTTCCAGCCCAGCGATAACCACGATGGTTTTTTGAAAAACCGATTGTTTCAAACAAAGACCGAATTCCCGAACCAAGTGGGCTGCATTTTTATTTCCGGATTTTGGGTCGCTGCAAAAATTAGAGAAAAAATCGCTTATAGATATGTCTTTAGCGGAAATTTTAATGAACAGGATTTCCTCGGAATCTAAATTGTGAAATAATGCGTTCTGAATAATTTTTGTTTGAAATGGGTTTTTGGTGTTAATTTTTATTTTCAGGTTGGTATTGGATTTGATACCACTCAAAGAGTAGGCATGTAGCATATTAGAGGCAAAATCATCACTGCGGTATAAGTAGCCGTATGGAACCTTGGCTGAAGTCGTTGTGTCTGAATTTTTTAGAACATCCAGATAGTTGTTTTTATCCAGAAACAGCAGGTGGCAATTTTTTTTAAAAATAGGGATGAAGGTGGGGGCATCGGGAAATTTTTGCGCTTCCAATTTCCAGCCAAAGCGCAGAGCAGTCTCCGGCAAAATCTGGAATTCTGTGAAATTGATAAAATCCATATCCCAGTCCCTGGCCGCATGCAGCATGGCCAGGTATTGTCTGAAGATGCTTTCTGCCTGGGGAGCGGTTTGCTCCGGTAGGGTGTTACTACTGTTGGCAGTGAATGGTTGGGTCAAAATGTTTATTTCAAAATCGTTTTCTCTGAAATCGATGATATTCTGCATGAGATTGGAATGGAAGCTGAAGATTTTGTTTATTTTCAGCAAATTTTCCGGAGTGTTGGCCACGGTGACCCGGCTCAGTTTTTCATCCTGCCAATGATCGAAAGTGTGCCGGCCTTGAACTGAGAATCTTTGGGGCAGATCAGCAAAGCCCATTAAATATCTCCTCTCATTGATACTTATGAAGCTATGATATTTCTAATACCATTACTATGTCAAGTCAAGCACCGAGTAAGATCTTCTTGATTGGAAAGTATAAGGCTGCAACCAATTATGCTAAGTTACCCAAAGAATATTATGCCATTGAGAATGTTGAAGGGCAGATTAAATTTTTGACTGATTTTCTCAAATTGCATAAATAAGGATTTGGCGTTTGACATTCCATTTACTAATCCTTAAAATGCAAGCATGGGGATAGCATCACTGAATGCCTCGCAGGGCCTCGGCATAGTGATGCTATGATTTTCCTATCAGTAGGAGGTAAAAATGAAACCCGATTGGCTCGAGGCGGGGGAAAACATGATCGGCGATTGGAAAGTATTTCTTGGAGACCCGACGCCCAATTCGCCCAAAATAGCCGGAACCTTGTATATCACCGACAAGAGCGTCATTTTCACAGCTGAGCTTGCCTTGGACGAGAATGCCGCTGCCAAGATCGGGAGCTTGCGCCATTACGGCATACGTCGACAAAGCATGGGCCCAGCACCCTTCGCCGAGATGAACCAGCAGTTCACCATCCCCCTGGGTGATATCCGGCAGGCGGAGATGGTTAAGAAGAAGCTGGTCTTGAAATCGCTGCTCGTCACCATGAAATCGGGTGACCAGTACGATTTCAATTTTGGCATGGCTTCACCTGCCAAGGCGGTGGAGGCTATCAGACTTCACATCTGAAGAGGACCCGGTCCGGTCAGCTGATGAAGCGCTGGAAGAAGTCATCCGTATTTTGAAACATCTCGAAATGTGGCCAATAGAGTATCCTGAACCCTGCCCGGTCGAGGCCCGGGCCTCATTATTCGCTTTCAAATTGTTATAGAAATTATCTGAGTCCTCCAATTTGAAATGAAACAGACTCGCTAAGAGGTGATGAATGCTCTTGGTGGAGAAACTCATAGAAAAATCATAGCATCACTATGCTGAGGTCCTCCGAAGCATCGAGTGATGCTATCTCCATGATGGGATTTTAGGAAACTTTTATTGAAATTGCAATAGATATTGAACCCCCATGCAAGCAGGCAGAAAATGACTTGATCTGGACGATGCCCCAGCATTGAGAATTTTGTTGTGGAAAACAAGCACTTAAAGGCGAAAACCGTTACTAATTTATTACTCTTGAATTGTTTATACCCTATATGGCATGTATTTTTTAACTAATCGTATAGAATAGTAATTTTAAGCAAATTGTTTAAAAGAAATAATGCAAGGCCCCAATGCAATTGAAAAACTACGGTCTTTTAACTGACAAGGTCGGTGAGCGACTCGTCAATTTTCGCGGCCAGGGCCGCCATGGCCGCCAAGGGCTCGGTGCCGGTTTCGTAGGTGGTTATTGAAACACAATAGGCTCCCCGCCGGAACAAGATCTGGTAGTCATCGAGGACGCACGTGGTGCCGTAGAGTGACTGCATCTTCATGTCTTTGGTGATCTTGGCGAACACCGCATCGGCGCCGGGCGGGTCGTTCATCTTGTAAATTTCCACCCTGACTTCGTGGCCGTCCTTGACGTAATCCTGCACCGTTAGGCGGTCGAAACCGAACTGGATATAAAGCTCGGCGCCGCCGTCGATATGCCGGTAGAGCTCCGCGCCGGCAAACAGATTCTCCTGTCCTTTACGCTGCCAGCCGGGAGGGGTCCCGGTGGACGGCATCAGGCTGGCAAACGAATTAACACTTGTGGCCAGCGTTAGGATTAACGCCCAAATCAGTCGCATGGTCATGGCTATTGTCATGGTTAATTTCTAATCCAGGGTGACCACTCTTTTTTCGATCGGCCGTCCTTTGTGGATGCCCAGGCCCAGGTTCTCCGCGACAGCCAGACCGTAATGTTTTTTTCTGACCTCATCGATTTTGTCTGTCGCTAACCGACCCGCTTCCACCTGTTTGGCCAGCAGCACTTCAAAGCCGACACTGTCCATGGCCACCGGGTCGGTTGCGATATAGAGGCGTTCCAGGGGCCAGACGAATTGCGGCGCCGGTGCCGGGCCGCGGTCGTATTGGCCGCGCAAGGCGTCCATGATGTTCAGCACCACCTTGTCGCGCAGTGGCGGGAAAGCACATACTTCGGAGATAAACCGCTCGCTGAAGAGATGACCGCGCGGGCAGTTGGTGGTCGAACCAAAAGCCAGGTTCTTCAGCGCCATAGTGATGAAAGGTCCGCCGTGATGCTTGAAGGCCGGGATATTGATCACCTTGTCAACTCCGCCGGCGTCGCCGCTGTGGGTCAGGATGCGCGGGAAGTAACTCTTCGTTCCCCCATGGAACATCTCTTCCAGATAATTCTGTTCGTCCGGAAGCGAGACTTCCGCTTCGTAGCAGACGTTTTCATCCCAGCGTTCAAAGCCGCCAGGGGTGTTCTTGCCGTCCTTGACGATGAACCAGTTCAGCAGATAGGCTTCCACGCCGGGGTGTACGCTTTCAGGTTTGCATGTCTGCGCGTGCTCGTCGTTGAAGCGGTGCCAGACCAGCATGTCTTTGCGCGGGATGCCGGCGCTTTCGAGTCCTTCGACCACGGCGGCGATGACGTCCCAGGTCACGCCGCAGACCTTATGCCCTACCGGGTTGAATTTGATGCCGATGCGTTCGCCCGGGGTGACGAAACGGCGCCAGGCGTTACGCGGGTCCTTTTCGCCGGTCAATGATTTCAAACCTGCCGCCAGCATAAGCTTGGCCGCTCCGCGCACCGGCTGCAGTCCTTCAGTTGCGCCTGGATGGTGCACTTCGGCGACGATCCCGGGATAAAACCCTGGCATCGACCAGCGGGTCTTGGGCTGGCAAAGGGCGACATGCACGTTGCTTTTGATGCTCAACGGGTCAGGTTTTGGCGGCGGGATTGGCTGCTGGGAAAATGCTTCGAAAGGCATTAAACTTGCCGCCAGTGCTGTGCCTGCTGTCGTCAAAAAGCCGCGACGATCCATGCTAAAGCTTTTCGATTGCGGATGGATTTTTTTATTCTTTATCGTCAATCTCCTTTTTCAGGATTTGCTTATCGGAAAATTTTAAAAGTATAAATCGGACTGGCAATTTGCATTCCAGCTTGTTTGATCGGCAATTTTTCAAAGTACTGGCTATTCTGTGATCAAGAGTCGAGGGCAAGACCGCAGTCTAATTAAAAAAAGTTTCTATTTACTCGATATTGGCACTGACAACAGAAGCGAGTTGCATCATGTCAATGGTCTGACCGACTTTCAGGCCGGTAAAGTTGGTTACTTTGCCGCTGGACTTGCTGGTCACTTTGGTATTATTGAAAAGCTTTATAAGTTTTTCATCGGCAACAATGAATTTCCCCGTGCCTTCCGCTTTGCCATTGACTGTTTTTGCCTGGAGTTTTTTTGCCTTGATATGGTCCCAGAGCTTTTTTGTGATTTCCAAACGCGGCAGTTCACTGGCATTGCAAAATGCAGCCAAATCAGTTTTCAATTTCACCGGTTTTTTTAAACCTTTTTCCATCATACTATTTTCCTCCTCAAATAATTTAATTTAAATTATAGCATAGAATAGCGCACAAATCAGTTTGCTTGCCAAATATTTTTTATGGAAAACAATTATTTACCTTTTATTTCCTCATAAATTTCTTTGATATTTCGATAGTTGGAATCCTTATTCAGGATTTCAACAGCTAATTTTTTAGCGTAAAGGTAATCTTCCTTGAGCCTGGCGGTCAGGATCAGTTCATATTTGACGGCTTTGTAATCATCTTCTTTGCGATCCGGGTTTTCCAATGCTTTCTCGAACCAGTTGATGGATTCTTCAAACATGCCCTGGTCCCGGAAACAAATGCCTAACAGGCCCGCCGCGTCAAAGAATTTCAATGGGTGTTTGGCGGCAATCAGAAATTCGTGAATAGCTTCTTCGACAAGTCCCATTTCTTTATAGGCAATCCCCAAATTGAAGCGGGTATCATAGTCTTCCTGGCCGATTTTTTCATCGACACCCTTCTGGAACGCCTGGAAAATCTCCATCATGTTCTTTTCAACGGTCGATGTCCGTTGTCTTTGCAGTTCATCTATCCAATATTTAATGGCATCCGATTCACTATTGACGGTTTTCTCGGTTTCATAATAATCTTCTTCTTCGAGGAAAACGTTTTCGCTTTTAAAAATGTCCATTTCATTTTCAGCCAGTTCGCTTTCATCGATGTCTTTAAACGGGGATTCGTTCCCGGATTGTCCTTCATCGCTGGTAAAAATGTTGTCGATGTCAAAAAAATCGACACTGGAACCGAGAAAACTTTTGTCAGCAGCGTTGCCTCTCTCTTTTCTGGACGGTTCTTGCAGGGGTTTACTTTTATTCCCGGCATTTACTTGGTCGGGTTCATTTACCATCACTTTTTCAATTTCAATTTCAAATGAGCCATTGTCTATTTCGGAGAAGTCGGCAGCGACATCTTTTCTTTCTGGTTTCAGCAGTATATTATCCAGTTCAATGTCAATTTTTGAATCTTCAAACTTCTGCAGAATATGACTTTCCTGGGCAATTGATGATGTGATTTCGATTTGTTCTGTTTGGCCGTTTTTAAGTTTGATGGAATCAGTTTTGTCAGGCTGATTTTCCTTGGATTTTTTTATCCGCCCGAGCCGAGAGACAATTTCCCTGCTTTCCGGAAATTCTTTCTGCAACCGATCCAGGATTTTTTCGGCGTTGGCAAAGTATCCTTCGCTGATATAGAAATCGAGTTCCGCCAAGTGGGATGACAATCCTTTTTTTAACGCGGCTTCGGTTTTAATCTTGACGCTGTCTTCACCTTTGAGTAGAAATATGTCTTCTTCTTCAGCATCCGCTTCGATATTTTCCATCTCCTCCATACCGCCGGGATGCTTAAGTTCATTGAGCTGTTCGATCATTTCAGCATGATCAAAATCGATTTCGATATTGGTTCTTTCATGACCGCCTAACTCAAGCAGGCGCTCATCGCTAGGTTTGAGTTTGGTCAGTTTTTCCGAGAGAATTTTGTAAGCCTCATCATTATTCTCTTTTTTATAAATCTGCAGTAACTCGATTCCCTCATTGAGCAGAGCTTCAATGTCATTGCTCATCTGGTAAACATCAAACAGCTTGATCCTGATATCGGTATTGTGCGGGAAAGCGTTCTGGGCAGTTTTTAAAAGATTGATCGCTTTTTTGAAGTCATTTATTTTCAAAGCCTGATCGGCGTTACTTAATTGAAAATAAATGAATTCCCGTTCCTGTTTGCCTTCAGCATCTTCGTCTTGAGATTCCCCGGTCAATTTGGCTAATTGCTCCTGATAGACAAATGGAGAATCAGATAATTCGATCAGTTCTTTAAGCACAGCAATCATTTCTGATTGCATTTTTTTTTGTTCATAAATTGGCAGCAGTGATTCATACATCGCGATTAAACTGCTGGTTTTTTTTGTGGCTTTGAAGATGGATGCCAGTTTATTCAGCGCCGGCAGATAGGTGTTATTTGAAGTTATAATAAAACGCAGCAACGAATTGGCTTCATCATACTTTTCTTTTTGGATGAACCCGTCAATAGTGGGCAGGAAAAGCTGGTA
>JBAXOR010000020.1:0-9863 GCA_037133155.1 Chrysiogenales bacterium
GGATAAGAGCCTTAGATAGCAAATTCAAAATTTGTTCTAAAAAACTAACAAATTTCAGAATTTGCTATAAGGCTCTATAGCACAGTATAGAAAAATACCCCGGAAAAATCAATACCTTCAGGCCAGGCTGCCGGTTTTTTTAGAGCTGCAAATATGGTATACTATGAATCCGCATGAAAAACTTTTTTTTCAAACATTTGAAAATAATTTTCTATACCAGCAGCATCCTGGTCACCGTGTTGCTGGGGATCCTATTGGGGTTGATCCTCGTTTTCCAGAAAGGTTTCCCGCAAATAAAAAATCTGGAAGACATCAAGCCCGTGGTCATGACCACCGTATATGATGATCAAAATTCGGCGATCAAGGATTTCGCCATTGAAAAACGGGTGATCGTCAAAAGCGCCGATATACCCCAAATACTCAAAAAAGCGATTATCAGTGCCGAAGACAACCAGTTTAATGCCCATTGGGGGATTAATTTTCGCGGCTTTATCCGCGCCGTCGGCGGCGTGCTCCTGCGCAAGAAATGGGGCGGCGGCAGCTCCATCACCCAGCAGTTGGCCAGGGGTCTTTTCCTGACTCCCGAATTCAGCTTCAGCCGAAAACTGAAGGAAATGCTGCTGGCAATCCAAATCGAAAAAAAATATACCAAAGACCAGATATTGACCTTCTATTGCAACAAGATATTTTTAGGCGGCAGTATATATGGCGTCGAAGCGGCCGCCAGTTACTATTTCGGCAAAACCATCAAGGAAATCAATTTGGCCGAAGCCGCGCTGATCGCGAGTATTATTCCCAATCCCAATGGATTATATGCGATTTTTAAGCGCCCGGAAAACACGCTTAAACGGCGGAACTACATATTGCTCAAAATGCTGCTGCTGAATGCCATCAACGAAAAAGAATATCAGCAAGCTTTGGCCATAAAACTGCCTGAAAAACCCCACGATGCGGGCAACGAATCTCTGGCCGATTACTTCACCGAAGATACACGCAAATACCTGGAAAGTAAATACGGCGATAACCTCCTGTATAAAGGCGGCCTGAAAGTATACAGCACCCTGAACGGAGGCATGCAAAAATGGGCGGAGGATTCTTTAAGGGAAGGATTGCGGGCTTTGGACAAACGCCAGGGCTGGCGCAGCCGTCCCAAATTATTCAACCTGGTTGAAAGCAAGCTAAATGTCGCTAAATACCAATTGCCGGCCTGGGAAAACGTCAAGATCGAGCCCAACCAGATAGTTGAAGGCGTGGTTCTTGAGATCGGCAAAGCCAAAGTGCTTGTGCGCATCGCCGCCTTCAAAGGAGAGCTGCAGGCCGTTGCCGTTCAGTGGACAAGAAGGATTCTCCCGCGGCTCTTTAAAATCGGCGATGTCGCCCTGTTCAGGATACTGGCTGTGGACCAGGAAAAAATGAAGCTCCAACTGGGTTTGGAACAGGAGCCGGAAGTCGACGGCGCTATTCTGGCGATTGACAATAACACCGGTGAAATCAAGGCCATGGTCGGAGGTTACGCTTTCCAAAAAAGCAAATTCAACCGCGCCATCCAGGCCCTGCGCCAAACCGGTTCGACTTTCAAGCCGATCATTTACACGGCGGCATTGGAACATGGCTTCTCGGCGGCCACCATCATCCAGGATGAACCTTTTTCCTATATAGATGAATGGACAGGGCTCCCTTGGGAACCAAGAAATCATAAGGAAGATTTCAAGGGACCGTTGACCTTTCGCCGCGGATTGGAACTTTCTCGAAATTTGGTCACAGCCCGAATCATGCAAGACATCACCCCGGCCGTGGGTGTGGAATACGCCAAGAAATTCGGCATCAGCTCCGACCTCAAACCCTACATGTCTCTGGCGCTGGGCGCTTTCGAAGTTACGCTCAAGGAAATGGTCGAAGCATATACGGTTTTCCCTAATTACGGCGTCAGGGTCAATTCCTATTTTGTCCGCAGTATCCGCGATTTGAACAACAATATCATTGAAGAGAATTTCCCTGAGCGCAAACAGGTAATCGAAAAAGAAACCGCCTTCATCATGAACTACCTGCTGCAGGGCGTGGTCAAATCGGGGACTGGCTGGAGGGCGCGGGACCTGCCGGCACCCGTGGGCGGGAAAACCGGCACCACCAACGATTTCACCGACGCCTGGTTCATCGGCTTCACGCCCACTTTGACCGTCGGCGTTTGGGTTGGCTTTGATCAGAAAAAAAACCTGGGTACGGAAGAAACCGGCTCGCAGGCGGCAGCGCCGATTTTCGTTGCCTTTATGGAAAAATATTTAAACAAGTATCCGGAAACCAACAAATTCCGTATTCCCTCTGGCGTTTACATGATCAATATCGATAAATACACCGGCAAGCTGCTGACGCCAGACTGCCTTTACCCGTTCAGCGAAGCCTTTTTGCCGGGCAGCGAACCTCTGGAATTCTGCAACGATGAGGAACACCAGAAAATTTACAATTATTTTAAAACCGAAGACGAAAGCGACGAAGATTAGACTGCGCTTAAACTCCGATCTGCAGCGGCCTATTTTTTAACCAGAAAATAACCCATTAGCCATTGCTCGGGCTTGATGACCTTAATGCGAAAGTATTCCTCATCTTTTAAAAATTCTTTTTTCAAACGATAAGAGGAGGCCATTTTACGCCCGGAATGCGCTTTGACTATGACCAGTTCCTCAAACAGCAGCTCCTGCTTGGAATTATATACATTCAAAAAGGGGACAGAATCTCTCAAGGTTAAAACAACCCCATAACTCCCCGAGGGAAACTCTATGCCGGCATGAATATAAGGCTGGGAAAATTCGATTTTCCCAAGGTTGATATCCCGGTTTTGGGCTGAAAGCAGACAGGAAAGCAACAACAAACCCATCAGGAACAGTTTTTTATTCATTCTGCTCTCTCCTTAGCAGCATTATAAGTGATTAAAAAACGACTTGTCAAGTGCCGGTGGACCTGGCGGACAATTCAGAAAATGAAACAAAATGAAAAAAGGCCAAGCTTTTGACCTTGGCCCTTTCAATAACCAACACTTAAGAATGGCGGCTTTATTAATTAAAAAATATAGCGGAAACCCAACAAAAGCTTATGATGATGTTCAAACGAACGATCCTTGGTGATTACCGGAGCTCGGAGCTCACCAAAAACGGAACCAATCGAGGTACCGCTCTGAAAAATATTGATACCCAATTCTCCGACCAGGTCGATTCCGTCCTTGCGTGTCTCCTGCTCCTTGGTGCTGAAGCCCAAACCGGCGCCCAGATAAGCAGGGCCGGCATGGACATTCAACAACGCATTACCCATCAAAAAAGATTTCCATGGCGCGCCTTTGACCGGAATGCCGCCGCCCAGGGTAAGGATAAAATCAAGGGTATCCATGACGATATTGTATTGCAGACCGGCTCTGGCCCAGACCATGCCCGTGTATGTTCCCTTCAACAGTCCGGGACCGCCCTCGACCAAAAACGCCAAAGGTTTCTGGGTGCCATATTTCCCCATGCCGCTGCGGGATGAGCCGGTAACCGCAGTAACCGGAACGACCGGCACGACTTCAGTGACTTTAATCGTCATTTCACAGAGGTTGGCGGATTTCATGGAATATTCTCCCTCACCAACGGCCACCACCGAGAATTCGCCGACTTTATCCAGGATGATCTCGGCCGAGCAGTTTTCCGCCGTCAGCCCGATGGTTTTTACCACCGCACCGGCGGCATCTTTAACTTCCACAACGGATTTTAAGACGTTTTGCGATGCGCACAAATCGATTTTTACAGGTTTACCGATCTCCACTTCAGCGGGGGTTACGCTCAGGACGCAAAACGGGGCCGGGATTTCCCTGGAATTTTTCAACGAAATATTCCCGCAAATCTTGGGCACAATAAATTCATAAGTTTTCCCATCCCGGAAAATAATAAAATCATAGGCAACAACCGGTTTTTTCCCGTCCCACACAACATCTTTCTTGACCAGGATTTTTCTCCCTTTCTTGAACAGCATCCACTGCAATCTGTCACCAGGGTTCAATTCCACGATCTGGACATCGGCTTTCTGTATCTGTTCCAGAAAAGCAAAAACCAATTCACCGTTCCCGGCTTCTTCGAATCCCATTTTGACATCACCCGCTTTTTCCACCGCGATAATTTTCAAGTCAGCGGGCTGGATGTTCTTGCTTTTATAAAAAGGATGCTGCCCCAGACGGGTTACTTTTTCGACAGCAGGGATAGTTAACAAAAAACAAAAAATCAACCCCAAAAAAATAATTTTTTTCATTGTAGTTTCTCCTCAATCTGAAAAATTCGCATACTATAAAAAATTTATATGCCTATTAAAATAAAAAGTCAAGGGCAATGGCAAAAGACTATTTTTCAATCCCGGTTCGGGCTATGATTTTTTTCTTATAATAATGGCGGATTTCCAGCATATCGGTAATCAAATCAGCGCGCGCCAATATTTCCGCCGGAGCGTATCGCCCGGTCAGGATCACTTCCAGCTCCTCAGGTTTTTCAGCCAAAAGCCGCAAAACTGCTTCCACGGCGATAATTTTGAAATGGAGCAGGGTATTGATCTCATCCAGAACCACAATCCGGTAATCACCGCTGACCATGGCCTTTTTGGCCGCTCCCATGCCGGCCTCGGCCGCCTCTTTTTCGGCTATGCTGACACCGTTCTCCTGATGATGAAATTCAGGCAATCCGAATTGCTCAATGATAATCAGCTGCGGTAGATAAAGTTTGACCGCCAGCAACTCACCATATTCCCCTTTTTTTAAAAATTGCGCTATGTAAGTTTTCATTCCCCGGCCGGCTGCCCGCAAGGCCAAGCCCAAAGCAGCCGTCGTTTTACCTTTGCCATTGCCGGTATAGACCTGGATGTAACCGCGTTCAGTCATGGCAACCTCAGGTCATTTTCATGGAATACAACTTGGAAACACCCGGTTCATCCATGCTGATGCCGTAAATGTAATCGGCTTCCTCCATGGTCTTGAAGTTATGGGTGATGATGACGAACTGGGTCTTCTTTTTCAACTGGTGCAGGAACTTTAAAAACCTTTGGATATTGGCTTCATCAAGTGAAGCATCGACTTCATCAAAAACGCAAAAAGGCGACGGCTTGTACTCGAACAGGGCGAAAAGAAAGGCCAGGGAGGTCAGCGTTTTTTCGCCGCCCGAAAGGAGGCGCATGCTTTGCAGCCTTTTCCCGGGCGGCTGGACCTGGATTTCCAGGCCGGCTTCCAGAACATTGTTGCTGTCGGTCAGGAGCAGTTCCCCTTCGCCGCCGTCAAAAAGGATCTTGAAATTCTTGACAAAATTTTCCTTGATGGCGTTAAAAGCCTTGAGAAAACTGGTGCGCGATTCATCGTCGATGCGGGCAATTGCCGTGTTCATATCCAGGATGGATTTTACGATGTCTTCTTTTTGCGCCTGAAGGAAATTGAAATCTTTTTCCAATATATCATACTCCGCCTCGGCGGAAAAATTAAGGCGGTCGCTTTCGCGCATGCGGTTCAGCTTGTTTACCATGTCATTCAATTGGGCATCGAGCTCGGCAGTTTCACCCTGCAGCAGCGCGGCATCTGCCTCGATATCCTTCAATTCCATGCCCAACTCCTGACCGGCAATTTCCTCCAGTTGAAAAAGATCTTTTTTTATCGCCGCTAAACTGATTTCACTCTCTTTTTTGTTTTCACGCCACTCTTCCAGGACTTTCCTTTTGGCCGTCAGGTCCACTGAAATTTTCTTGGCCTGCCCGTTCACTTCGTCCAAAGCCAATTCTTCCTTTTTCAATGAGTTTTCCAGATCGCTTTTTTCCTTTTCCAACACTTTACCGCCGGCTTTGATCTCCTCCATCTTGGCCGTGCTTGCGGCGATTTCTTTTTCCAGCCGTTTTTCTTCTGCCGCGGCATTCAGTATCTGCTGCCGGCTTTTTCCCTGCCGGCTTTGCGTTTCCTGCAGCGAATTCTTTCGGGAATTGATCTTTTCGCGGATCAGGTTCAAGGTGTTTTCATGATAGATTTTTTCTTTTTCCTTTTCATTGATCTGCTGCAGCAATTTCCCGCTTTCCCGGCTGAAGCCCTCTTTGTCCCTTTCCAGTGCTTCATTTTGCTTGTCAAGCCCGGTTTTTTTTAGCTCCAGCCCGGCCAAACGTTCTTTGAGTTTTCCCACTTCTCCACCCAGGCCATCGATTTCGGCGCCGGTGCCCTTGATGCGGCTCAGGCCCAGGTCGCGGTTTCTTTTCAGCGCCTCCAAACGTGAACGCAGGGAAATATTTTCCTCTTTGTGATTATTCACAGCCGCTTGGGCTTTTTCCAGCAACCCGGCTTTTTCTTTTTTCTGACCGGAAACCAGGTTGAGGTTCGCCCTGAACCCGGCCAGTCCCCCTTCCAAAGTGACGATTTTTTTATCGATCGCCTTGATCTCATCCAGCACTTCCAGAATACCACGCTCACGGTTTTTGATCAACACACCGTTGCCGCCGATCACTTCACCCTGTTCGGTGACGATGTCCACCCCGTATTTGGAAAAGATCGCCAAGCCATTCTTCAAGGAATCCACCAGTACGCCGTCGCGGAAAAACGGTTTCAGCTCCTTGTCTTCCAATTCAAACAGGTTTTTCACAAAATCCCTGAACCCGGCTTCGCCACGGACCCCTGCGGGCAGGTTCGCGGCAACGGTACGCTTGAGAAAAGCCTTGCGCAAGTCAGGCTGCAGGACGGCCTCGCTGTCAGTCACGATCGGAGCGTCCAGTTCATCGAAATAAAAACTCTCCAGCACCATGTGCAGTTTTTTGGGCGCCACCAGCAGTTCCTGCAGGAACCCGAGGTTTTTGCCGGCGCACGGCTTGCCTTGAGCGCCGGTAATTTTTTGCTTGATCTCCAGATATTTTTCCTTCTGGCGGCCGAGATTGGCGATCTCGTTCATGGCATCGCGCAATTGCTTTTCCATCGCCTCGTTTGCGGACTGTGTTTTTTCAAATTCCGCGACGGCTTTTTCGGCTTCATTCTCCCCTAAACGCAGGGTTTCGGCCAGCGCCTGGACCGCTTTTTCGATCTGGGTGATCTCCGGGTTTTGGCTCTGGTTCTCGAGTTCGCGGATGATGTGCTTGCGGTTACCAATATCCGCCTCAAGGCGCATCAGGGTTTTTTCCAGTTGGGCCGATTCATTGCGGTTGCGGGAGATCTCTACCTGCAGATTGAACATTGATTTTTTAAGATGTCCATCCTGAACATTCCGGTCGGCAGCGGCTTTTTTGAGATCGGCGATAGCCAAATCCAATTCCTGGCTGCAGGCGCCCTGCTCGGACAACTGCCGGTCATATGCCGCCATTTCCGCGGCCAGGTTTTTGTCCTGATTGCCAATCTCTTTGATCTCGGCCTGGCTTTCCATGATCAGTTTCTGTAATTGGAGAATTCTCTGCTTGAGGAATTCCTGGCGCTGCTGTGATTTTTCGATCTCCTTGCTGCCGTTTAAAATCGCGTTATTGTGATCAAAAACCAGTTGTTGGTTGTTTTTCAGGCTAATATCCAGGTTCCAGCGTTTCGTTTCCAGGTCGAGCAGATTCTTGTCGAAATCAGATATCTCCTTGACCAGAGCAGTTTCACCGTTCAAAAACTCGACGATCTTTTTGCCCTGCCGATCGAACTCCCCTTTGAAATTCAAGTATTTTTTCTCAAGCAGGGCTTTCAGGTAATCATTCTTCTGATTCTTGATAGTGCGATACTTGCGGGCGAAATGAACCTGGTTTTTCAATTCGCGCAGGCGGTTGCTCTTCTCCTGCAAAACCAGTTCCAGGCTGCCCAGGTTCTGCTGGGCAATGATCAGCTTGCCGGTTGTCTCCTTTTTTCTTTCCAGATACTGGGCGATGCCCGCCGCTTCTTCGATCAGGATGCGCCTTTCGCTGGGCTTGAGATTGATCATTTTCTCGACACTGCCCTGTTCGAAAATAAAATAATTTCGTTCGCCGATGCCCAGTTCAAAAAGGGTATCCTGCACATCCTTGTTGCGGCAGAATTTATCGTTCAGAATGTATTTGCCTTCGCCCGAACGAAAAAATCGCCGGGCGACATAGGTCTCATTTTCATTGTTGGCGAAATAGGCCCCGACTTCGGTCATACCCAGCGGCTTTTTTGAAGAGCTGCCGGTAAAAATCAGGTCTTCGTTGTTTTCGCCGCGCAGGTTCTTGATGCGCTGTTCACCCAGCACCCACAAAATAGCATCCACAAGATTGCTCTTGCCGCAGCCGTTGGGGCCGATCATGGCCGTTATACCCTGGTGAAACTGGATGACGGTTTTCTCCGGAAATGATTTAAAGCCGTGCAATTCGATTTTTTTCAGATAGATACTCATGACTCCGTCCGGGCCGGGCCTGCCGGCCGTTATCAAGATACCACAACTCCGCCTGTTTGTAAATTTCCCGAATGAAGGTTTTTTTGTATTATTTCAGGCCTGTTTTTATTGATTTTTGTTGCCCGGCCTCAATTCCCCCCTTATTTCACAACCCTTTCCGGCTTGCCGCAGAAAACAAAACTGTGGTTCATGTGGCCGCGTTCATCGAGCCCGACGCGCCTGAAGACGTCGGCCCAGGTCGGCAAATCGGCATAGGCCTTTACCTGTTCATTGGCGAGCGGCTGTTGCTCCCATTCCGGATGCTCCTGGACAAATCGCGCATACACATGTTCGGCGTGATCTTCAAACTCGGCGTTGAACAGAAAAGCCCGGCGCATGCTGTTCAAGGCCAGCACCCGCGTGAATACCCGATAGAAGCCTACCATCAGAAATGTGACAGGCCGAAACAGGTACCACGGATCCTTGACGCCATCCTCTTTCATTTTTTCATGGATCACCAGTAAGTGCCGGTACTCATTGTCCTGGGCTGCCCGGCTCCAGGCAATTATTCCGCGTGCCTTTTCGATTAAAGCACTATTCCGGTAACCGCGGGTCATGCGCCCGTATTGGCGGAATTCCCAGGCTCGATAAGGGATGCTGGCTAACATCTCGATGAGTTTGGCCTTGGCCAGGGTAGTTTTTTTTCCGGTAATCCAATCCATAGACCCAAAAAATAGCTTCGCCGCTGTTGAATACCTGTAGCGCGGCCTGGCTAACGATGCCTGTTGTTCTTTTTTTAAATCAATATTTGATGGCACAGGGCATTGATCAATCTCATAAACGCCATACATATGCATCCCTTGTGCAGTTCCAATTTTAATTTCTCTCAGACCTGATAAATTTAAATAATAAGTCAATGTTCTTTTCGTAAAATAGTATACATGTGCATTTTGGAACTGTCCTTCACCATAATTATCCATATCCGGAACTGCGATATAAATGATTCCTCCTTTTTTCAGATGAGAAAGGATGTCTCTCATAGATTGAAAAAAAATTGGTGAAATGCTCTATTACATGACTGAGAATTATAACATCATATTCACCGATTATTTCCTGGAAACTACCCGTAAAAAGATTTAACCCGCGCGATCTTCCAAACTCCACAAGAGATGGGCTGTAATCATAACCAGTAACGTGGTATCCTTCATTGAAAAAAGGGATTAAATTCCATCCGGCTGCGCATCCAAATTCCATAATTTCAAAATGCTTTTTATCCTTAATAATTGGAGCCAAAATCATAAACTTTGTTTCGGGGTTTTTTGACAAAATTTGCTCAACTATTTGTGAAGTTGTTTGCTTGGTTATTACGCGATTACAAATTGGACAATGAGGTATCCCAATTCGAGCATAAAGCAACCTTAAATAGTCGTATATTTCTGTAACTGTTCCAACGGTTGATCGCGGATTTTTCGTCGTTGATTTTTGATCTATTGAAATGGCGGGAGATAAACCTTCAATCTGGTCAACATCAGGCTTCTCCAT
>JBAXOR010000021.1:0-9367 GCA_037133155.1 Chrysiogenales bacterium
GTAGGTGGTGACCACGGTGATGTATGGGTAATCCATATCGGGCAGCATGTCCAGTCCAAGCTTGGTGAAAGAGATCATGCCCAGGATGACGATGACCAGGACCAGCATGGACATGGTCACCCTTTTTTTTAGCTAAAAATCAACGATCTTCATTTTTTATCTCCAGCCAGGAGGATGACGGTCCCATCCTTCAGGTCATAGTTGCCCTCGGTCAGTACCTGATCAGCGGGATTCACGCCGGCCAATACTTCGAAACGGGTGCCGTTCCTTATGCCAACCGTTACGGCGCGCTTGCGCGCTACACCGTTATCGTTGACCATCACTTCCTTGTCGCCTGCGAGCAAGGACGACAGCGGCAGCAGGTACACATTTTCCTTGCGGATGTATTCGATGGAAATGTCGGCGTAAACGCCGGCCTTGATCTTCATTTCCGGGTTGTCGATCTTGACCTCAACCTTGAATGTTTTGGAAAGCGGATCGGCGGCCAGGTTCTTTGAATAGACCTCACCCACGAATTCCTCGCCGGGGCGGGATGATATCCGGACCAGGCATTTCTGGCCGATCCTGATCTTTTCGATCTCCTCGGCCGGGGCGTCGACGGTGATCTTGACCTTGGAGAGGTCCATCAGGGTCAGGATGCTCTGCCCCATACCCATCATCGGGTTGATCATGTCGCCCTCTTCCATGTTCTTGGCAGCGATGATGCCGGCGAAAGGCGCTTTCATATAGGCATTCTTGGCCGTATAATCAACGAGGTCGAGGTTAGCCTTGGCGCTCTTTGCTTGCGTATCGGCGGCATCGAGGGCCAGCTGGGTGTTCTCATACTGCATCTGCGAGATGGCCTTGTTCTCAAGCATTTTTTTCATGCGCTCGGCATTCAGCTTGGCGTTCTGGAATGCTGTCTGGGCCACGGCCATGGCGGCGCGGGCCTGCTTTTGCATGAGTTCCAGCGAAGTCATATCGAGCGTTGCCAGCAGTTCCCCCTGACCGACCTTGTCGCCTTGTTTTTTAAGGATCCGCCCCACCCGGCCCGAGGCGTCGGGTACGATATTGGCCGTCTTCCAGGCGCTGACCGTGCCCTTATAATTAAAATATTTTGCCAGGGTCCCTTTCTGCGGCAATTCGACTTTGACCAGCAGCGGTTTTTGTTTCAGGTCGGTCACTTCGTTTTTTTTCGAGCAAAAGGACAACATTAAAACCATGACCAATAACGCGAATAAGACTTTTTTCATTCGACACCTCCGTTAATATTGAAGCCCGTGAGTTTTTCAAGCTCAGCGATAGCTATATTGTAATTGTACAGGGCCTGTAAATAATTGACTTTGGCCCTGGTCAGTTCATTGTATGAAGAATTCAACTCGAGGATGGTGATCATGCCCTCGTGATAATTCAATTCGGCAATCCGCACCCCTTCCTTGGCGCTTTCAACGTTTTTCAGCCCCATCTGGATGTTTTCGTATTCCTGGCTGATCGTCCGATAATTGCTCTCGACTTGGAGCCGGGTGCTGTCACTCAGTTGCTTGACGTTCAGGTCCATGATCTTTTTCATCACATTCATTTCGCCGACCTGGGCGCTCCGTTTCAAACCGGTGAAGATCGGGAAGCTGACGCCCAGGGAGATGTTGTAATAGTTGTCCCAATTGTTCTTGGTGAAATTGAAATTATCGGATTGGTAGCTGTAGCTGGCTACCAGGGAAAAATTCGGGATGTACTGGGCCCAGGTTATTTTGAGAAGATTGTCGATCTTCTGCTTCTGCATCTGCAGCTGCAGCAGTTCCGAACGGTTCTTCAGGGAACTTTGCAGCAATTTAACCAATTCCAACTGCAATTGCTTGTATCCCAATTCCCCCTGCAGGCGTATTTCCTGTGTGCCCGGCAGACCCAGCATCAATTTCAGCCCGAGGATGGATGTTTCCAGGAGGTTTTCCACGCGCAGGACATCGGGCCTGGTGGCACTGAAAGCCAATTCCGAGCGGAGCAGATCATATTTCGAAACCATGCCCAGGTCAAAGCTCTTCTTGACGTTGTTGAAGTTGCTCTCGGCCAGGGAAAAAGCTTCATTGTGGGCTTTGAGCAGTTCCTGCATGATCTGGATGTTGTAAAACATCTTGCGCACATTCAGGATCGTATCGGCTTGGGAATTCTTTTCCTTTTCCTTGGCAAGTCTCAGGTCCAATTCGGCGTTTTTGTAATTGAAAAATATTTTGCCACCGGTGAATACGGGCTGAACTATTTGAAAGGAGAAGGCGTAATTCTTGGTAAAGCGCATGGAAACACTGGATGCCTCGCCCCCCGGGTACAAGGGCGGAATTTCGATGGTCATCAGCTTTTCGTTTAGAATTTTGGCTCCCGACAGGGTCATTTCCGGGAGGAAGCCAAAGTTTTGCAGCAGCCGGTAGCGGTACTGCCTGACCTCCAGCTGGCTGGCCTGATAAGCGGGATTGTTGGTCAAAGCCAGTTTGATCGCCTGGTTGATGGTCAGATCCATTGGGGCTGTCTGGGCGAATCCCAGGCTTCCCAGCAACAGCAAAATAATCAATGCTCTTTTCATGGTTCCTCCTATATAAGAATGCCGCTTTTTAGCATTTTCATGATCAGTTTCTTCTGTTTCTCATGATTCGTAAAATCGTCCTTGATCGAGTCCCAGAATGCCCCTTCCAAAAGATTGCTCAGGGCCATCCCGATCATCTCTACTCCGAATTCAGCAAGAATTTCGGGGCGTACGATGTCTTTCATGAATTCGCCCAGGCTTCTGGCGACCTCTTGCCTTCTACGCAATTCAAAATTCATATGTTCATTAATATCGTCATGTTCATGAGCGACCATATGGTGATCCCTGACCATCATTCTTAAGAAATCACACTTTTCCTTTACGAAAGCGAGGGATAGATCAATGATTCCCTCAATGATGAGGTATTTATCCTTGTCCTGGCGCATCAAGGCATTGGCCTTTTCCGCCATATCGCTCTGAAAACGGGAGAAAAGGTCAAAAAACAGGGAACTTTTACTTTCGAAATAATTGTAGAGGGTCGGTTTGGATATCTCGCATTTTTCGGCGATCATGTCCATGGATGTGTTTTTATAGCCATTATTAGTGAAAAGTGACTCGCTGTGATTTAAAATGAAATCACGCATGGCATCTTCTTTGCTTTTAACCAATCTTACCTCCAGTAAAATTTATTAACCCATAGGATAATTTATTTACCCTACGTAATTTATTTTAACTCTAAGTAAAGCATAAGTCAATAGTAAAAATAGTTTTTTTTTATTTCATGTAGCTCGTTCAGTATTTTTGTTACGGAGAAGTAATTTTTTATTGACAATTTTTAATGCCTGGTATAAATTATAAAAATGTTTTGGCCCGTAAAAGAATTGGATGACGTCAAGTTTATTTTACGAAATAAAAAGCTCCATATTTCCCAGGAAGAAATATTTGCTGACTTGGCCTGCATTGAACATTCGCAGCAAATTTTCCCCCAATTGCAGCAAAAATCCCTGTTGGTGCAATTGCTGCACACTTATAAAAAATCTAAAAAAAAAGTGGTCATACAACTGGAGGAATTGGGCAAAAATAAATTACCGTTGACCGTGATCATGGGGGTTCTGGCCGAAGATTGGAGCGGCATGGCCAACTCCATCCTGGGCATTATTCATCAAAAGCACGGCAATGTCCTTTTTGTAAAAGGAATTACCATGGATCACGAAACTCACAAACTGGGTATCGTAATCCTTTCATTCCTGATCAAGACCGCCAAGGATTACAGGCATTTTCTGGACGACAAAAACAACCTGCTGACAATCATCAAGGAGGCCTCTCAGGGCAGCCTTTCAAAAACCCTGCTTCTGGAAGATGAAACCATCAGATTTGATATTTACAGCAAAACCATCAAAGCCATAAAAAAAATGTACCGTGAAGCGGATATCGAAGCTATCATCGGTGAAAACGGCGAAACCCTGAAATTTATTTCATCCCGTTCCCGGGAATATTTGCAGGAAAGGAAATTGACTGACCTGGCCGCGCTGATCATTGATAATTACAAATTTCAAAAACAGGTCCGGGAAGGCAAGGCCAGCAAGAAGATCAGGATAAAAAATTTTGAAACTCTGGACGAAAAGCTCACCGGAATCACTTTCGTCTGTTGGGAAGATGATTTTTCGGTAGAAAACTTCTTGAAAACCCTGGATTTCATTGTCCCGGGACATATCATCAAGCACCATAAAAGTTTTGTTTCCAAGGAAAAAATTCTGGTCTATCGCATTGAAATCGTGGATAGCCACGTCCAGCCTTTGAATCCTGTTGCCATCAAATCCATTGAAATATCTCTGGAAAAGCTGATCAACACTTCCGTGAACGAGAAATTTTCCCAGATCAAATCGGTAGGCGGCTATGAGCATTACGCCCGGGCCATTATTCCATTTTTAATGGAGGAATTGAAAATCACCGGCATCAGCCAGGTATTCATGAGTGTCGAAAAAAAGACCGAATTCATGATGCAATTGAAATTAATCATCGTTTCATTCCCCAACAAAAAAACCAATTTGAACAAATTGATCAGTTTGTTGGAAAACCACCAGGGTATTGAAATATTGTCGGTGATACCTCCCCGCTTGTACCAAAAACAAATCGAAGTCAATATCATGAATCTGAAGATCCATTTGGCTGAATTCATTTCCATTGCCGCCATCTTTCAAACCATTAAAAGCATTCTAAAAAATCTTTATAAACAGTTGCGGGATTTTGATGAAGGCCTGCGCGACAGCGACATGCGTTCGCTTGTCGATTTGACCAACCAGTTAAAAACCGTCAATCCTCTCCTGATAAAGGAAATTTATTTTAATTTCGATGAAATCTATCGTATTGAAACTTCTGCCAAGATCATGGCCGAAATCATGAAATTAGCCTGTGAAACCATCAAGGCGGCCAAGAAAGTGGACATGGATCGTGTTGTGGTCAATTTTAAAAACATCAAGCATCCGCATAAAGATGGTTGGCTCAAGACCATTTTTATCATTTCTTATATCAGAGATAAAAAATTGTTGAGCAAGTTCATCAATAATTTAAAACAAATTGAAGTTTACTTCACCCGCATCGAATGGGAACAGCGATTTTATCTGATCCTGATATTTAAAAAAAACAACCGAGCGCTGCTCCCGGATGAGATTGAAAATATAAAAACCAATGTGTTGAATAAATACTTGAAAAACGCATTGGTCATTGACGCCAATGACCCGGCTGTCGCTGAGCATTGCTGATCCAGCGGTTCAATGTTCAATCTTATCTCTTCTTACAGCATCACCGTTACTCAGAAGGCGGCCGTGGATGAGATCATCGCCAAATTCAAGCAGGGCAGCCGCAAGCAGGTACTGCTCGGCGTGACCGGTTCGGGAAAAACATTTTTAATGGCCCATATCATCCGGGAATTGAATGTTCCTACTTTGGTCCTTGCTCCAAATAAAACACTCGCCGCCCAACTTTTTCAGGAATTCAAGGGATTTTTCCCAACCGACCGGGTCGGTTATTTCATCAGCTATTATGATTATTACCAGCCCGAGGCTTTTGTCCCGCAACGCAATCTCTATATCGCCAAGGAGGTTTCGATTAATCCCGAATTGGACAGGCTGCGCCTGGATGCCACCCGCAACTTGTTCGAATCGCGGCAAACTGTCGTGGTGGCTTCGGTCTCATCGATTTACAGCATTGGTTCACCGACCGATTTTGTCGAACAGAAAATAACGTTGGCTCTGGGCGATATCATTACCAGGGAAGCGTTGTTGAATGAATTCGTCAAGTTGGGGTACAGCCGGACCCACGATCTGCTGGAAAACGGGAAATTCAGGGTGCGCGGGCAAATGGTCGAGATATTTCCCACCAGCGAGGAAAATCCGCTGCGCTTTGTTTTAAGCGGCTCAGCTATTAGCCATATCGGCTTTTTTGATGCGCTGACCGCAGCCTGGCTCGAAGACAAAAAACAGGTGAATATTTTCCCGATCAATTATTTCTTTTACCGCCAGGCTCGTATTGATGACGCGCTTATAAAAATCAGGGCTGAACTGGACGAACGTTTGCTGTATTTTCACAGCCATGACAAGCCGAACCTGGCTGAGCGCTTGCGCCAGCGGACCCTTTTTGATATCGAAATGCTCGAGCAATTCGGCCATTGCCCGGGTATAGAAAATTATTCCCTTCATTTAACCGGTCGCAAAACAGGCGAAGCGCCTTACACCCTGCTGAGTTTTTTCCCGGCCGGCTATTTGACGATCATCGATGAATCCCATGTAACGGTTCCCCAATTGAACGGCATGTATGCCGGTGACCGTTCGCGCAAGTCCAAGCTGGTAGAATATGGTTTCCGCTTGCCTTCGGCGCTGGACAACCGGCCCTTGAATTTTGCTGAAATCCAGGAGCGATTGCAAAATGTTCTGTATGTTTCGGCCACACCATCGCAATTTGAAGTCCTTGATTCCCGGGAACAGGTGACTCAGTTGTTGGTCAGGCCTACCGGGCTGATCGATCCGCAGGTGATTATCAAGAAAGTGGCCGACCCGGTGCAAGACATGTTGCCTGAAATCAGGCAGGTCATCGCAGCCAAAAACCGGGTGCTGGTCACCACCTTGACCAAAAAAATGTCGGAAAAGCTGGCCGATTTTCTGACTTTGCAAAGCATACGCTGCGCTTATCTGCATTCGGAAATCAAAGCCCTGGATCGCGTGAAAATAATCAGAAAACTGCGCCAGGGAGAATTCGATGTTTTGATCGGCATCAATCTGCTGCGCGAAGGGCTCGACCTGCCCGAGGTATCTTTGGTTATTATCCTTGATGCCGACAAGGAAGGTTTTTTACGTTCCGCAACCGCGTTGATCCAGACTTTTGGCCGCGCTGCCCGGCACATCGACGGAAAAGTCATCCTCTACATCGATTCCATGGTCAAGTCGGTGCAGAAAGCTATCACCGAAGCGGAGCGGCGGCGGAATTATCAGATCGCCTACAACGAAGGGCACCATATTACACCGGTTTCGGTGCGCAGCCCGATCAAGGATTTCCACGATGACGACTATTGGCTTAAAAAAAGCGAGGAGCCATTGCCTGAAGATTTCAAAAACAGGGAAGCGCTGGAAAAGGAAATCCAAAAATTAACAACTGCCATGAAAAAGAAAGCCGCCAACCTTGATTTCAAAAATGCCGCCCAGCTCCGCGACCGCATCAAACTTCTGAAAAACATGCTGATCGAGATGTTTTAACCCCGATCCATATTCAGGTGGAATTGATTATTTTTTAATAATCATTTTGATCCGCAGGCAGGGGTTGCCTGCCTCGCTAAACCAGGTCTTGCCTTCCTGGACGAGGTCGACCGCCAGGATGTACTGGCCGGGATTTTCGGGAGACATTATTTTCATTTCAGCTTTGCCCGTTTCACCGGGAAGGACGATCTTCACCAGGGGTGTCCTCAGCCCGTCGCGTTGAACCATCGCGCCCCACTTGTCCAGCCAGCGATAGCTTATGAAATCCGGGTTTTCCGGGCTGATGCTTGACAGCCGGCGGTAACTGCAGTTGTGAAACTGGACCTGGGCCCTGAACTCGCTGCCACCCTTGACCCGGCGCGGGCCGTCGTATTCCAGGAATTCGACATCATAGGGCCCCCTGACTGATTCAACATCATCAGAGGCAAACTCCGGACGCGGAATCCTGATGTCATTGCTTTTCAAGTCTTTGCTGGCAAAGATCACCCAGTGCTTGGCCAGAATATCCATCTCGTTTTTTACTAGCATATCATCCAGTGCAGAAAAGATTTCATACGCTTTTGAGCCGAAAAATTCGCGGCTCGGGCTATGCAGGAACGGATCGGGCGGAAACACTTCAAGGCCCGAAACAGTGCCACGGACCTTCAAACCAAACCCCTTGAAGAACGACGTGAATTCTTCCAGGGTGTACCTGTTTTCCAAAGCCGCCACCTCCGGCATTTTTTCGCTGCGGCCGGGAATAGCGGCCGCCGCGTCCGGCTCGCCGATTTTCAGCGCCAGGCGCCTGCGGATTTTTTCAAGGTCGGAGACGATCCAATCAAAATCAAAGTCCCTGATATGACTGCCTTTCCAGTCGCCCCGGGGTTCGATCAACAGGAATTGCGCTGCGTATCCCCCCATTCTATCCAAAAAGCGCCGGGGTTTGGACAGGTGATGAAATGAATCAAACATCAGGATGAGGTCGAATTTTTTGGTCGCCTGAAACGCCTCCATGGCAACGACCTGGAATTCAATATTTTTCAGGTTCAAGGCCTGGGCATTGATTTTTGCCCTGGCGATGCCCATGATGCTGTGATCGACTCCCAGGAAGGAAATATGGGGGAAGCGGCTCGCCAATTCGCAGGTGATCTCGGCCGGTCCACAACCAAGGTCCAATACTGACTTTGTTTTTTCTACATATGGTGCAGCAAGGTCGGCAAAGCGTTTGATGGTAATATAACCAAAATATGAAAAAGCGAATGGATTGTAATGCTGGGCGGCAAAAACATGATCATGGAAATCTTTATCTTTTTGGGCTGTCCATTGCTTTTTAATTTTCCGGATGCGATTAAACAATCTGTTTAAATAGGCGATCATATGCGGCAACCGCCCGCGCTGGCTGGGGTTATGTCACGCTAGATGGCAGCTCCAAACCGTAGCCCTTGCGCTTATCCTCGGCCTTCAGCAGGAAGGCAAAGATGAGGCCGAGGAAACCAAAACCCATGAAAACCAGCATGGGGATCGTGTAATTGTAGGCAATCACAGCCGTACCGTCGACTGCCACGGTGCGCGAAACAATACAATAACGGTCTAATATCCAGCCGATCAGCAGCGGCACACCCATCAAACCCCAGTTCTGGATATAGAAGATCAGCGCGTAGGCTGTCCCCAGCTGTTTCTCGGGAATCAATTTGGGTACTGAGGGCCACATGGCGGAGGGCACAAGGGAAAAAGCCACGCCGAGAACAAGCATCAGCACCAGGGCGACAAGCCAATGGCTGAGCAAGGGCAGGGCGAACAGGAAATGGATAGCAATCAGCATGGCTGAGCCCAGAAACATGATGGAGGCTGCCTTGCCCTTACGGTCGATCATGCGCCCGAAGAAAGGCGTCATAAAGATGTTGCCAAAGGGCACCAAACCGGGGATGATGCCGGCCAAGGCTAACTTGACATGATATTTCTGGACCATCAGGTCGGTGGCGTATTTAAGGAAGGGGAAAACCGCGGAGTAAAAAAGGACACACAACATGGCGATATACCAGAAACCTTTGTTTTTGAGGATTAAAGCAATATCGGAAAGACGAAAGGCCTCTTCGTCGCTTGCGGTTTCTGCCTGGGCTTCAGAAGCATCCAGTTTTTGGTCCATAAT
>JBAXOR010000022.1:0-9147 GCA_037133155.1 Chrysiogenales bacterium
ATGCCGCCCAGGGCATCCTGACCGCGACCGGAGGCAAGACCTCGCACGCCGCTGTTGTGGCCCGCGGCTGGGGCAAATGCTGCATCGTCGGCTGCGAGAAGCTGAACATCAACTATGAAAAAGAAGAATTAGCGGTCGGCGACATTGTGGTCAAAAAGGGAGAGGAGATCACCCTCAACGGCTCCACCGGGCATGTCTACCGCGGCGCCCTGCGCCTGATCAAGCCCGAGCTCCCCGCCTCATTCAAGACCCTGATGGGTTGGGCCGACAAGATCCGCGCCATCAAGGTGCGCACCAACGCCGACACGCCTTATGACGCCCGCAAAGCCGTCGAACTCGGGGCCGAAGGCATCGGGCTGTGCCGCACCGAGCACATGTTCTTTGACACCGAGGAACGCCGCCTGGCCATCCAGGAAATGATCGTGGCCGACACGCTCACAGGCCGCATTGACGCATTGAACAAGCTGCTCCCATTTCAAAAAGAAGACTTCAAGGGAATATTCCAGGCCATGGACGGCTTGCCGGTGACTATCCGCCTCATCGACCCGCCTTTGCATGAGTTTGTCCCCCATACCGAAGATAAGCAGAAAAAACTTGCGCAGGATATCGGCGTCCCATATGAAAAGATCCGCTACCGGGTCGAGCAGCTGCACGAAGCCAACCCCATGCTCGGACACCGCGGCTGCCGCCTGACCATCACTTACCCGGAAATTCTGGACATGCAGGTGCGGGCCATCATCGAAGCCGCCTGCGAATGCGCCGCTGCCGGGATCAAAGTCTATCCCGAGATCATGATCCCGCTTACCATTGATAAAAAGGAATTGCAGATCCTGGAAAGCCGCACCCGCCTGATCGCCAACGGGATCATCAAAAGCAGAAAAGTCAAGCTAAAATACCTTGTCGGGACCATGATCGAAGTACCGCGGGCCGCCCTGCTGGCCGATCAGATCGCCGAAGTAGCCGAGTTTTTCTCGTTCGGCACCAATGATCTCACCCAGATGACCATGGGCATTTCCCGCGACGATGCCGGCAAGTTTCTGCCGGAATATGTCGACGAGAAAAAAACCGGCATATTCAGCGACGATCCCTTCCAGTCGCTCGACCAGGCCGGCGTGGGCATGCTGGTCAAGATGGCCATCGAAAAAGGCCGGAAAACCAATCCCCAGCTAAAGATAGGCATCTGCGGCGAGCACGGCGGCGACCCGAAATCGGTGGAATTCTGCTGCCGGGTGGGGATGAATTACGTCTCCTGCTCGCCCTTCCGCGTGCCCATCGCCCGTTTGGCGGCGGCGCAGGCGAAGATCAAGGAGCAGAAAGTAGACAGTAGATAGTAGTTAGTAGTTAGTAGTAAGAAAAAGAATTTGCCTGAAATTTTTAATGATGATTTCGATTCATTTTCTTCCTAAATAGCTATTAACTACTATTTACTGACTTCTTGTTTTCTCTTACTACTCTCTACTATCTACTGACTACTGACTACTTTGGTTTTTTTGCCCATTGACTTTTTTTTTGCACTTCTTTACAATTAATTTTTCTTATTCATGTAAAAGGCCAGGAGAAAATGAAAACACTGGAAATTACGAATTTAAAAAAATCCTTTCGCTCCAACTTCCTGATCAGGAAATACCATATTCTCAAAGGTATCGACATCAGTGTGGAGCAAGGCGAGATTTACGGTTTCCTGGGGCCTAACGGAGCCGGTAAAACCACCACTATCAAGTGCATCATGGGCTTGATTTTCCCCGATGAGGGAGAAATCCTGATCAACGGCCAGCCTTCCCGTTCCATCATCGCCCGTCAACAGATCGGCTTTCTGCCTGAAAACCCTTATTTTTACGATTACCTCAGCGCCAGCGAACTGCTGCATTTTTCTGCTTCGTTGTTTGCCTTCCCGGCGGCTTATGCCCGGGAAAGGATCGATCTGCTTATCAAACTGGTAGGGCTGGAAGGCCACGAGCACCTGAAACTGCGTAAATTTTCCAAGGGCATGATCCAGAGGCTGGGCATGGCCCAAGCCCTGATCCAGGACCCGGTTTGCCTGATCCTTGACGAACCGTTCTCCGGGCTCGATCCTATCGGCCGCAAGGAATTCCGCGATCTTATCCTCGCCCTTAAAAGCCAGGGGAAAACCATCTTTTTTTCCAGCCATATCCTGCAGGACATGGAAATGATGGTCGACAAAGTCGGCATCATCATCAACGGCAGGATCAGCCGCCAGGGCCAACTTTCGGAAATGATCGCCAGCAGCACCCAGTATCATGAAATCGTCTGTTCGCGAATCAATGAAAAACAGCTGGCCCTGATCAATCCCAATTTTATCAGTCGCGACAATCAGTTCATCATCACCCTGGATAACGAGGTCGACATCAATCTGGTGGTGGAATCCATCATCCACAACAGCGGCCTGATCATTGCCGTCAACTCGGTCAAAAAAACCCTGGAAGATATTTTTTTGAATGAAATGAAGGAAGTCCAATGAAAATGAATATCAAAGGCCTGGTCTTCAACACTTTCAAGGAATCGGCGCGCAACAAGATGTTCTACCTGCTGGTTTTTTTCGGCATCATTTTCGCCCTCAGCTCCAAGCTGATCAGTTTTTTAACCCTGGGCGACACGATGAAAGTGCTGAAGGATACTGGCCTGGCAGCCATTAATTTCTTCTGCGTGCTGATCGCCATTTTTACCGGCATCAACCTGGTTTACAAGGAAATCGAAAAAAAGACTATCTATAACATCCTGAGTAAACCGGTAACGCGCGACCATTTCATCATCGGGAAATTTTTAGGACTGGCCCTGACCATGCTGGTGGCCCTGAGCGCCATGTCGGGCATTTTTTTCTTTCTTGTTTTGCTGGTTGGCGGCGGTTTTGACTTTAAAATCCTCCTTTACTTCTTAATGCTCTACCTCGAATTGTTGATCATCATGGCCATATCGCTGCTGTTTTCCTCTTTCAGCACCCCTATCCTGTCCTTTATTTTCACCGTTTCACTTTACCTGATCGGCCATATCATGTGGACATTCAACGAATTCAAGATGCTTTTACACTCACAGCTGTGGGTGAAATTCACCCATGCGCTATATTATATCCTGCCCAACCTTGACAAATTCAACATCAAAAACGAGGTGGTTCTTGATCTGCCGCTGCGAATTGGGGCCATATTGTTTTCAATTCTCTACGCCCTGGTGTATATCCTGGCCCTGCTTACCGTAACCATCCTGATCTTCCGCAAACGGGAATTTCAATAATGAATGGCAAACTGCTGACAGTTATTTTACTGAGCTTGATGCTGCTGGCGGCGGTCTTTCAAAATCGCTATGATTCCACCAGCAATTATTTCGGCGACCGCAACACCTTTGTATCACTGCCCACCGGCAAAGCGCTGCGCATTCTCTCTTTCGGTTATCAGAACCTGACCGCCGACCTGTTGTTCATCTGGTCCATCCAGTTTTACTCCACCTATTACCTGACCAATCGTTTCGATTTCCTGGAAAGGGTTTTTAACACCATCACCGATATTTCACCGCGATACAAAGAGCCATATATCATCGGCGCGCTGATCATGGCTTTCGAAGCCAAGGATATCCCCATGGCCTTGCGCTTGCTTGACAAAGGTTCACGCAGCATTGAAAAAGAATGGTTTTTCGATCATGAAGCCGGATATTACTGTTACAAGTATCTTAAGGATTATCCACAGGCCGAAGCCTATTACGCCCGCGCCTCCTTGAAACCCAGCGCTCCGTCTTTCCTGAAGCGCATGAAGGCCCACATGGTCTATCTGCAGGACGACCCCCAAGTGGCCTATCAGATGTGGCTCGATATCTATGAGCACGCCCGCGATCGCCTGGAAAAAGATGCCGGCTTCAACCATCTGTACCAGATCAAGGCCGAAATTGACCTGCCGTTTCTGCAGCAGAAGATCGCCCTCTTCAGGGAAAATTTCCGGCGTTTTCCGTCCTTTTTGGCGGAATTGGTGCGCCCGGGGATAGCCACGGCGATCCCCAGAGATTTTTCAGGGAACGATTATCAGTACGATCCCCGGAATGGTTCGCTCAAGGCCCTGCGGGTATTCAATTGGAAACAGCGCTGACCATCGTTTTCGGACTGATTATCGGCAGCTTTCTGAACGTTGTTATCCATCGCCTGCCGCTGGGAGAGAATGTGGTCTTTCCCCCCTCCCATTGTCCGCGCTGTCTGGCCGACATCCCTTTTTACCACAACATCCCGCTGCTGAGTTATATTTTTTTATTGGGCAAATGCCATTCCTGCCGCGCCACAATATCACCACAATACCCTATGGTCGAAGGGTTTTGCGCTTTCAGCTTCTGGCTGACGCTGCATTTTTTCAGCCTGTCGCCAGCTGCCATATTTACAGCTGTTTTCATTTGCCTGCTGATAACCCTGGCCGCCATAGATTTAAAACACATGATCCTGCCCGACGAGCTGACCCTTGGCGGCGCCGCCCTGTTTTTTGCCTATTCTTTTTTCAATCCCGCAGTCAGCCAGCTTAATGCCGTCCTCAGCGGCCTGGGGGCGGTGCTATTTTTTTCGGGTTTTTTCTTTTTTTACCTGAAGATAAGAAAAATCGAAGGCTTGGGCTTCGGCGACATAAAAATGGTTTTACTGATGGGACTTTTTTTGGGCCTGCAGCGGCTGGTGGTGTCGATTTTTTTAGCCTCAGTTTCAGGACTTCTGGTAGGAATTTTTTTTCTAATTTTCAAGAAAAAAAACCTTAAGTTCGCCCTGCCTTTCGGGCCATTCTTGAGCCTGGGCAGTTATATCGCGCTTTTTTGGGGTACTGACATCCTGGCCTGGCTGGGATCGCTGTGGCGATGGACATGAAAAAGAGTTTCATCGTTTTGATCATCATTATCCAGATCATAGCCTTGTTTGTCTTCGAAAACATGTACTCATTGTTCAAGAACCTGGGGAAAAATGAAATCGCGAATATTATCGCCAACAGCGAAATACAGGCCGAACTGCATGTTTTAAAAACCAGGCGCCGATTGCCGATTCCCGGCCAGGCAAGTTATTTCGACCAGATTCTGCCCGAAGCATGGGGCAAAGATTCACGACAAATTCTGGTGTCAGGGAAAAAACAGATATTGTTGCTCAAAAAACAACTGGACACCGGCAGCAGCCTGCTTTTTAAAAAGACTATCCAATCCACCCAATTGGAGGCTTTCCGTTCAGTAATGAAAATTCTTTCCAGCCTGACTATTTTCCTGGGTGTTTTCATTATCGCCTGCGGCATATATTTTGTATTTCTGCTGCGCAAAAAGGGTCCGGCAAAAAAAGCTGAAGCCATCTCCCCTTTCCAGGATTACCTTCTGGAAATGAAAAACTCCGAACTCGAATTAAAGAGCCAAGTGGCAGCGCAGAGCAAGTCGTCAATTAAAATTGAAGAATTGAATAGAAGCATTATCAACACCATCCACCTGGCCGTTATTTTTACCGACGCAGCAGGGAAAATCGAGATATTCAATCCCGCAGCCCAGAAATATTTCGGGCGCAGTTTTGCCGGCGCAAAAAACAATTCTTTGGACGAAGTTTTGAAAGATTATCCCGAACTATTCTCATTCATCAACTTTTGTCAGCAAAAAAATTCAGCGGAAATCGAAAGCGCCGGCCGCATATTTTATATTGATGTAGTTCCAGTCAGCACTTCCGGTCGTTTGCTTGTGATCCGTGATGTCAGCCGCGAAAGAAAAAAGGAAAAAATTCAGCGCTTGAACGCCAACCTGATGATGCTTGGTGAAATGGCCGCTTCTCTGGCCCATGAAATCCGCAACTCTCTGGGCGTGATCCTGGGCTATAGCAAGGCCATCCGGGGCGAACCCGGGAAAACCGGCAAAATCACCAGGGAAATCCATTTTTTGAGCGCCATGATGGAGAGTTTTCTGCAGTTTGCCCGGCCGGTAGAAAAGGTCAAGCAGATAAAAACTGCTTTGGGTCCGATAATCGTTGCCAGCGCTGCCACGCACAATCTGGCAGTCCGCCTTCCGGAAAAAGACCTGCAAATTGAAAGTGATCCGCTGCTGTTGAACGTCATTTTTTCCAACTTGATGCTCAACGCCAGCCAGGCCGGGGCCAAAAACCTGCAAGCGGAATTCCATTCCGAAGAAAATACGGCCATTACCATCAGCGATGACGGACCGGGCATCGCCGCGGCAGTTCAGGACAAGATCTGGCTGCCGTTTTTCAGCACCCGCGACAAGGGCACGGGCATGGGATTAGCCACAGTGAAGAAGTTGGTGAGCGCCTTGAACGGGGACATACAATTGTTGGATGATGGCAAACCGGGAGCGACGTTTCGGATAGTATTTTACACCTAACGAAATAGGTGTACGGTTTACGGCTGACGGTTGACGGTAGCCGGTAAGAAACTTATCGTATAAGGTTGACAGTGGAAGAGAATCGCATTATCCTGACACATATTTCGTTTAGGGCTTTTCACCGTACACCGTCTACCGTACGCCGTCTACCAATTCCATCTGAGGATCGCCTCAGCTACCGCCAAATCCAAAGGATACGTGATCTTGATATTAGTGGGATCCCCAGGAACCGTAACCACCGGGGCGAGCATGTAGCGCAGCACCAAGGAGCAATCGTCGCCGACATTGCTGTAGCCTTCGGCGCGGGCCAGCTCATGGGCGCGGTGAATGATCTCCAGCCTGAATCCCTGAGGAGTCTGCACGAGGCGGAGGATGGACCGGTCGAGGACGGCCGCGACCACTCCGGCCTTGTCAATGCGGATAGTCGTATCGCTGACCGCGAGGACAGGCATTACCGCCCGGGAGTGAGCCAGAGCTTCCAGGACCCTGGCAATGATCCCGTCCGGGACCAGGGCCCGGACGGCATCGTGAATAAGGATATTTTCTATTCCCGGGGGCACGGCGCTGACCCCGATGAACGAAGATTCCTGGCGGGTCTTGCCGCCGGGGAGGATCTTTTGCACTTTGCTGATGCAGGCGGTAGCCACCATTTCCCCGGCCAGATCCAATTGGGCGGCCGGGCAGACCAGGACGATCCCGTCGATACCGGAATGCCCCTGGAACTGCTCCAGGCATATTTGGAGCAAAGAACGGCCGGCGATCTTCAGGAACTGCTTGGGCATCGAACCCTGAAAGCGCTCGCCGGAACCGCCGGCCAGGATTACAGCAACTGCACTCATGAAAACATTATAAACTAACCTGAGTAAGAAATAAAATTTCAAATCTCAAATCTCAAATTCCATAGTCACATTAGATGGTTCCAGCGGCTCGTTGAACTTGCTGAAACCATAGTGTGACTAAAATTCCAAATTCCAATGACCGAAACGAAAACACTTTCAGGTTATCTTTTCTTTGTTTTGGTCATTTGGTCATTGCATTTTGGTTTTTGTTTGTGATTTGGTGCTTGGAGCTTGGTGCTTTAGTCCTACTATGATCTTCGAACTCGAACTCTATGTTTTTCTTCTTCTTTGCGGTATAATGCCGCTGGCAAACCCAGCATGAACAAATACAGGTTCCTTTTCACCGGCGGCGGCACCGGAGGCCACGTCTATCCCAATATCGCCATCTATGAAGCCCTGAAGGAAAAGTATCCCGAAGCCGAATTTTTATATATTGGCACAAAAAAAGGCAGTGAAGCCGGCATCGTACCCGCCCTTTCCCAACCTATGAAATTTGTCCATGTCCCGGCCCGGGGTCTACCCCAGAGCATTAAAAGCGTTAAAACTTTTTTTTCCCTGGGGATCATTTTTTTGGGCGCGATTAAAAGTTTTTTCATTTTGCGCAAATTCCGGGCCGACATCATCATCAGCAGCGGCGGTTACGTGGCCGCGCCGGTGCTGCTGGCCGCCGCCCTGCTGAAACAAAAAATATTCATTCACGAACAGAATGCTGTCCCGGGCCGGCTTAATCTTTTCAGTGCCCGTTTCGCTACTAAAATCGGCGTGTCTTTCCCTTCCAGCGCCTATTTTTTCCCGGCCGGCAAAGTCATCTGCTGCGGTTATCCGTTGCGCAAAGCCATATTGTCAGCCAGCCCAGAAAATATCCGCTCAAAATTCAATATTCCCCCAAATAGCCGCGTCCTTTTTATTTGCAGCGGCAGCATGGGAGCCAGAACCATCAACCGCGCAACCGCCGGGATCATGCCGCGGCTGCTTTCCCTGGCCGATCTGTTCATTATCATATCCACGGGCAAGGCCTACGGCAAGGAATACAAGGCTTATGACGACACGGTAAAAATCCTGGAACAAAATGGTTATCCACCCGAGATCGAAAGCCGGCTGCTGGTCAGGGAATATTTTGACAATATAGCAGAAATCTACTCCCTTGCCGACCTGGTCGCCTCCAGGGCCGGAGCCGGAGCCATCAAGGAAATCACGACCATGGGACTGCCATCGATCCTGATTCCCAAGATCAACCTGCCGGCCGATCACCAAATATTAAACGCCCGCGAAGTAGAAAAAAACGGCGGTGCCAAAGTTCTCTATGAAGAAATCAACAGCCAAGGGAAAAGTGGTGAAATATCCCTCCACCCGGACGCGTTTTTCAATACCATTCAGGAACTCCTGAACGGGGATGAGCCGCTGGCTATGATGCGCAAAAATCTCGGCCGGCAGGCAAAGCAGGACAGCACCGCTATTATTGTCGAAACCATTGAGGCCATCATCGTAAATAAAAACCGCGACCAGGAAAAAGATTTGCGCATATTCTACCTGCAATCACTGGAAGATGAAAAAAATCTCGAGTTGCCATTCAATTCATCGACCATCGGCAATACTTTTTGGACCGACATCCGCCTGGAAAATATTCCCGGCCGAATCATGTTCGAGATCAAATTTCTTGACCATGAAAAAAATAAAGCAATAATCAGGCGCCGTCGCGGGCGCCTCCAGCTCAATGAACGGGAAATTGCTGCCTGGGCTGAATTGCATGAAGATGACCGCATTGCCGTTAACGGTCATACTTTTGTTTTTAAAAGCTACCTGGAAAAAGCAAAGGTAGCCGATTGCCAAAAAGATGCCGGCCAAACCACTGCCGCAGCCTCCTCTTGGGGAACCATGATTTCCACCCTGAGCAGCTTCGGGCGTACGATTGTCAACGCCGCTGTTTTTGGAGCCGGAAAAGCCATGGATATTTTTTCCGTTGCCTGGGCCATTG
>JBAXOR010000023.1:0-9045 GCA_037133155.1 Chrysiogenales bacterium
ATTCGAGGTCCCCTACAACCGGGAGCGCCTGGTGATGGGACTCAATCCCGATGCGCAGGACTTCCCCGCCCGTTTGGGACAGGCGCTCGGCCGGGAGGCCGATACGTGCACGGTTGCCCGCTTCCGGGCCATGATCGATGATGCGCGCCAGGCCGGCATCCCGGTGCATAAGCCCTCGGTTGAGGCGGGCGATTTCTTTCCTGAGAAAAAATGGGACGTGCTGGCCGTGTCGGGCTACATGTGCCCCGACCCATACTCCGGGGCTCCCGGAGTGGAAGAAGTTGAGCCGGGGCTTTACCGGGTGACGGTACGGCTGGCCGGCTCCCGCGGCGATAAGCGGATCACTTTCACCATGCGGCTGATGGAGACCCTGGAGCAGAGCTGGCTGGTCTTCAACCCGCTGCTCAGCCGCTTCATGGGGGGCGAGGACTACCGGCACCGGCCGGTGCGCATCTCCGACTCGGGCCGGATCCGCAATGAATTGCAGACTCTCTGCTCCGAGGCCCTGGAATTCCCCGAGCCGGACCACATCCGGGTGCACTTCGATCGCATCCCCATCGAGGTGATTTCAACTGCCTCCCAGGTTAAACTGCTGGAAATCCTGCGCTGGTACAAAAAGCATCACCCGATCTGGTTCGCCTGGCTCGATATCGCCGCGCCGAAGGGCGGATAGGGTTGGTTCAAATCGCCTTCAGAACCTGGACCGACTCCTCGGGGGAGATGGGGTTGATGTAGAAACCGGTGCCCCATTCGAAACCGGCGACGCGGGCCAGGACAGGCATGAACTCGATGTGCCAGTGGTAGAAATCGCTGACATTGTTATAGCAGGGAGCGTTGTGGATAATCAGGTTGTAATCGGGGTGGTTGAGGGCGCGGGCTACCTTGGCCAGGGTGGCGCTGAGGATAGCGCCCAGGCTTTCCATCTCGGCTTCAGTGGTGTTTTCGAAAGCGGGATTGTGCTTTTTGGGATAAATGGCCAGTTCAAAGGAAAAGCGAGGGGCATAGGGAGCCATAACCATAAAATGTTCATTTTCCACCAGGAGACGGCGGTCAGCTTCACTTTCATAGTGGATGATGTCGCAGAAAATGCAGCGTTCCTTCATCTGGAAATGGGTGCGGGCGCCTTCAATTTCCTCCTGGACGCGCAGCGGCACGACCGGCAGGGCAATCAGTTGGGTGTGGGAATGGGAGAGGGTGGCGCCGGCCGTCGGGCCGAAATTCTTGAAGACCATGATATATTTGAAGCGTGTATCTTTCTTTAAATCCAGGATGCGGTTTTTGGCGGCCAAAAGCGTATTCTTGATCTGGCTGCTGTCTATATCGATCCGCTCGCGAGGGTGCAGGGGAGTTTCGATGATCACTTCGTGAGCCCCGATGCCGTTCATTTTGTCGTAGAAACCCTCGCCACTTTTACGCAATTCGCCCTCGATACGCAGGGCGGGAAATTTGTTGGGCACTACGCGCAGATTCCAACCCGGTTCGTTTGCCCTCACATGATCAGGGCGCAGGGCATAGGTTTCGGGCGGGGTCATGGCTTCATTGCCGGGGCAGAAAGGGCAATTTTGCGGCATGGACAAATCCTTGTCCACGACGATCTGGTAGTATTTGGGTCTTTTTTTCCTTTCTTCGGAAATTATAACCCAGGTTCCGGTGATGGGATCTTTGCGCAGTTCAGGCATTGCTTACTCCTCGAAAGCGTTTTCCAGGTGATCAAAGGCCATGCCGTTTTCGTCGCTGATGATGGAAACGACATCGAAACGGACCAGGTATTCGCGGTAAAGTTTGCGCGTGGAAAAAAATTTGGCGGCGCGGATGATTTTGCGCTGCTTGGCCAGGTGGACGAACGCTTCGGGTAATCCGTAATCGCTGCTTTTGCGGGTTTTTACCTCGATGAAGCATAGTATGCGGCCCGTAAGGGCGATAATATCTACTTCAGCGCCGGCTACCTTGTAGTTGGTCTGGATGATGCGGAAACCTTTTTTTTTCAGGAAAACAACGGCAGCTTGTTCGCCGCCCTGACCGATGGCTGTCTTATCCAAATGAGCCCTATTTCTGGGGGATCCTCTTTTCCACCATCTTGATGTTCAGCGTTTCCAGCTCCCTCATTACCGGGTTATAAATCTCGCGATGAACCGGGGTCTGTACGCCTTTGAGGCTGATCTTGTCCTCGGCGACCAGGCGGGTGGCGATGGCCATGGGCAGGCTGACGGTCCGGGCCATGGAGCTATCGCCGCCGGGAATGCCGAAATCGATCAGGGTGGAGGTGATCAGGTCCCTGGATTTATCCTTGTTTTTGACCTGGAAGCGGTGGCGCAGGATAAGCATGTCTTTTTCGCCTTCCTTGTAGAAAAGCTTGTCCTGCAGGCGCTGGCTCAAAATATCCAGACGGTTATCGAAATCGCCGACATTGTCAGCGCTGAAAAGGCCCAGCCATTCCAGCCGCTGGATAATTTCTGAATTGACCGGGATGCCAAGTTTCCCGGCTGTATCTTCCTTAACCTGCAGTTCGGAAGCTGAACCGATCAGCTCGGCCATCATTTTTTTGAAGGTAATTTCTTTGAGGTTGGGCCGCGGCGTTTCATCGACCAGTCCCAAATCCACGATCTTTTTAAAGGTATCGCACCAGCCCAGGTTGCGGTAGGTGCCGCGGATGACGGTTTGGGCGTCTTGCAAGCCGTACAATTCCTTATAAGGCACTGAGTCGCGGTTGGGGTAGACTTCAAATTTTCCCAAACCTTCGATCTCTTCCACCTTGTAATTCAAAAACAGATCCTTGCCTTCGATTTCCACGATTTTGCCGTTTTCCAAAAAACGGGCCGAATTGCGTGAAGCCAGGATTACGCCGCGCGGGCTCCAGGAAAACTTGTAACCGAAAGGGTTGTCGTTGTCTTCAGGGGCCGGCAGCCCACCGCAATAGGAATGAAAATGGAGGATTTTACCGCCTTCGGCCTGGACTTCGTGGATGATTTTCATGGCCGACATATGGTCAATGCCGGGATCGACGCCGATCTCATTGAGAAACAGGAGTTTCTTTTCGCGCACCGCCTGATCGAGTCTTTTCATGCCTTCGCTGACGTATGAAGTGGTGACCATATGCTTTCCGTGTTCCAGGCATAGGTTGGCCACCTTGACATGATGTATCCAGGGCAGCAAGCTGATGACAATATCATGTTTACTGATTAAAGCTGCCAGTTCGCGGTCGTTTTCCACGTCTATGGCGGCGGCCTTGCCATTGCCATGGCCTTTGACCAGTTTTTCGGCTTTGCTTACCGTCCGCGAAGCTACCGTGACTGTCAGGTTTTTCTGTTCCAACAGGTAATTCACTCCGGGCCGGCTAACCAGGCCGGCGCCCAGAACCAGGATTTTTTTCATTGTGTTCCTCCTATTTTAAGAAATCATTCATGTATTGATAATCGCAACTGAAATTTCCTCTCTGCAGGATCAAAGCTTTCTGAATGGCGAAAGGCAGTTTCATGGCTTCGGGTTTCAGACTGAAATCGGCGTTGCTGATGGCGTTGACGAAATCGCGCAAAACGATGGAAAACTCAAGCGAAGATTCGCGCGGGAATTCGCAAGGCAGGTTATCCACGGCCATGACCGTTACCCCCAGTGGATCGATGCCGTTTGTGAAGCGGTCATTTTCGGCGAAATAAGTGTAATAGGCATCATCAGGTTTGGTAGCCTTTTTTGTAATTTCGATGGAACCGTCGATATCACAGCTGATGTCGCCGATGACCTGCAGGTTGAGGTTCGATTCCAGGACGGTGCGGGTTTTCAGGTATTCCTTTCTGACCAGGCGCGGGTATTTTTCGGTCCAGTAAATACAGTTGACCAGGATGGACAGCAGCGGCAGATAATTCTCAAATTTGGCTTCATATTTTTCCGGGTGGGCGTAATAGTCGTGCAGATCAAAAATTCCCTGCCGTGGCCGGACCATGTCATCCTCACTGAAAACCACCTTGAACAGATTCAAATTGTCATTAGAAAAATTTTCAGCCATTTCGAGCAGGGCTTCGGCCGAGAGAATCTTGTGCGGCAGCAGGTCGAAAATTTCCTGGGCGCCGCGCGAAACGTTGCCGTAGCCGGCAAAACCGACTACCAGCGGGCACAATTCGGTGGGGAATCCGTGTTCGTCGATTTCAGCACCGATGGCGGCAATGGCTTCCTTGGCCGCAAGCAAGGATTCATATTGGTAGGCTTGCCTGATTTTGGCAAATGGAGTCGGCATGCCGCGGGCCAGCAATTTTTGGCCGTAGGCGTGCAGGGTGTCCAGCATACCGGCCAACCCGGCGTAGCGGCCGAAAAAGATCAGCCGTTGATTTTTTTCATCAAGCACCCGTTCATAATCGATCAGGTTGCAGTTTAAATCGACCATGGTTTTGAGCATCGGCAGGTTGTAGGCCTGTCCTTTAATGGTATGTGAAAAAAAGACATAGGTTTTATTTTTCTGAAACAGGGCAACCGGGATTTCCTTGACAGCAAAAATGACTCCGGCCCGGCCCAAATCTTCGCTGATTTCGGCCCCGGCCTGGCAGTATTCTTCGTCGCTGAAGATCCTGATTTTTGAAGGCTGGATGATGGTGTGAATCCCATGTTTTTCTTTAAGCCAGCCCACGTCAGCGGGAACCAGGGGCACCCTCTTTTCCCACTCATTTTTGTCTTCCCGGCGTATGCCGATAATTTTTTCCATGATTTTCCTCATTGATGGTCAAATGCTCAGTTTTGTACTTTAGCAAACTCCAACGCTTTAGTCAATCGGTTTAAACTGGCGTCTTTTCTTTTTTTTCATAATGCATACACCATTTCATGGAAAAGCGATGCCTGGTTGGAAAAGAAAGATTACTAAGCACTATCCAGACTTCTACTGAAAAAAAAAGAGAAATATGGCTGAATATGGCTGAATTGACGGTCTGCCCCGGGAATGATATAATTGCGTGTTTTCTTCTGGAGGAATTCATGAAACGATGGAAGCTGCTATTCACGATATTTGCCGTCACTTTCACCACGATGCTGGCCGAAGTGCTCATGACCCGAGTTTTTTCCGTAGTCTATTTCGGGCAGTTCGCTTTCCTAATTATCTCGCTGGCTCTTTTCGGCTACGGCCTGAGCGGCGTTTACCTTGCCCTTCGTAAACTCGCCGAGAGAAAAGACCAGGCTGCCTTGCTGTCCCGCTTTCTCCTGCTCTTCGCCATATCTTTTCCCCTGGCTTATAAGGCGACCCTGGTGTTCACGATCGACTTCCTCCATCTTTTCAACCCTTTTCATAACTTCCTTTTCCTGGTCCTCAATTTCCTGATCCTGCTGCTGCCCTTTTTTTTTGGGGGCGTTGTCCTGGCCCTGATCTTTTCCGCCTATCATGAGAGCATCGGCCGCCTTTATTTCATCGACCTGGCGGGGGCCAGCCTCGGTTCCCTGGCCATCATCCCGCTCATCCCCTGGCTCGGTCCTAACCGGATACTGATTCTCCTCTTTTCACTCCTGGCGCTGGCCTGGTTCTTCATAGCCACCGGCCGCAGGGTCTTCCGCTTCGCGGTCTTCAGCGTTCTGATCGCCGCTTTTACCGCGGCCTTTCTGTTCGAAGCCAGAGTTTTCCCCATCGTTCCAACGCTGGAATCTAACAAGCGGCAGTACAACTCCCAGTTCGAGAGAAAGCGCATTGAATTCAGCAAATGGAGTACGATCGACAAGATCGACGTGGCCCCATGGCTGGAATTCCGCAAGGTCATCTGGATCAACGGCGGCACCATGCAATCGTTCATCATGAGGTTCGATGGCAACCTGGCCGGATTAAAAAAAATTGAGTGGGATCCCGCTTCCCTGCCCTTCCAGGTGGCCCGTAATGGTACCGCGGTCATTATCGGCTCGGCCGGGGGTTCCGAGGTCCTTTGTGCCTTGTCTCACGGTTTTAGATACATCGTGGCCATAGAGATGGACCCGGTCATCTGCGAGCTGCTCAAGAACGAGTATGCGGACTACACGGGGCGGATTTTCCATCTGCCGCAAGTGAATCTTATTGCCGACGAAGGCCGGAGCGTCCTCAAGCGCATGAGACGCAAGTTTGATGTCATCCAGATGGTCAATTCACATAACGTCGACTCCCTCCTTTCTGGCGCCCTCAGCATCTCCGAGACATATATCTATACGGTGGAGAGCTTCAAGGACTATTGGGAGCACCTCGAGCCGGATGGGTTGGTCTACATCGTGCACTGGAACGGCGAGCGGTTGTTTGCGACGGCTCTCCAGGCCTTGAAGGAGATGGGGATAGAAAATCCGGAGGAGAAGTTCTTTGTCGCCCAGCATGCCGGAGGCTTCAACTTCTTCTATCTCAAAAAAGGCGCTTTTAACGCCCATGATTACGAGATCCTCAAGGGCTCCATCAACGCGCCCGAAGAAATCGCTTATTCGCCCGACATGCGGCTCGACAACCTCTACTACAGCATGATGACCGACCTGGACGGGACGGTACGGAGATCTTCGGTCAATATCGCGCCGGTTTACGACAACTCTCCCTATTTCAACCAGCCGAACCGCATCGGCCAGTTCGGTTTCCGGAACATGCAGATCCGGGGCATGGGAGAAAGCGTTGTCCGTTCAGCGATCATTTATTCCAATTCCATTTATTTATCCATCCTTGCCCTGTCCCTGCTCTTTTCGTTCTTGTTTATCTACCTGCCCCTGAAACGGAGACGATCGGAAGCCGGCCAGAGTCCGCTTATCTTCTATTTCTTCTTCATCGGCCTGGCCTTCATCATGGTCGAAATCATTTTCATAAAGATCTTCCAGCTCTTTCTCGGCAGTCCCGCTATCTCGATCTCGATCATTATTTTCTCCCTGCTGGTTTCCTCCGGCGTCGGCAGCCTGCTGACGGCACGCCTCTTTCGTAGGCTTGGCAAGCGCATGATCCCGGCTTTTGCCCTTTTCCTGGCTGCGCTGCTCACGATCTACGGCTTTTCCCTGTTCTTTATTCTCGACCGGCTGATGTTCCTTGATTTCCCCTGGCGCGTCCTTTTTTCCTTCATCCTGATTTCCCTGGCGGGGTTCTTCATGGGTGCTTTTTTCCCCGAAGGTATCGGGCGGTTGGGAAAAAAGGACAAGGCGATGATCGGCTGGGCGTGGGGGGCGAACTCGTTCGCTACGGTTGTCGGCTCGATCGTGACCGTGATCGTCTCGATCAACTGGAATTTCACCGTAGTGCTCGTCCTGGCCGCGCTGGCCTACCTGGCAGCGGCCTTTTTCAGCACCAGGGTAGAAAAGGGGAAAACAACTTGACGGTCACTTAAACCGGATACATATCCCAGAAGGGGAGAAGCGTTCAGGTCGTTGGCCCGTTGCCTGGCCGTGGTTCAGCGATGGATAGCGGTCGGATTTATTCGGTAACCCGATATAATGAAACGGTAGTATCCCAGATCGGGAACCTGCGCACGCGCCGGAAATGAGCGGCGGCATCGGGGAATTTACGGCGGATCCAGCCCATTTCTGCAGCACCGAACTTGTCCAGGACCAGAACGTAGTTTGGAGCGTAACGCGTGAAAGGATCGCGGTCGTTGAACCAGTTCTCATAGGATAGTATGGTTTTTAAACGTGTTCCCAGGGTCAGCCTGGGCCCTTCCTGGCCCATGACGACTGAGCTGGCGGGCAGTGTTTCCATGAAACGTGAGGCAGCCTCCAGGCGATAGGTCGGTTTGCGATAGAATTGACTGACATAGAGAAACAACGAACAACCAAGCATCACGACGAAGACGACCGCCGCAGATGCTTTTTTCCAGGCCGTGTTTGGGGCGGCGAAGAACATTATGATTCCCGCCAGGGAAAGAAAAACACAGAGGCGCAAGACAAGGGGAAAAACCAGGAAGCTCGTAGGGCCAACCGTAAGAAATTGGAAGAACGGGAAGAACAGGCCAGCCGGAATAATGGCCAGTGGCCAGAACAGGCGGTTTTCAGAACGGATCCAGTCCCGGTCCCTGATTAACAGCGAAACGGCCAGGTAAAGGGCTGGAATCAAGGGCAGATAATAACGCAGGGGACGATAATTAAGGAGTCCCATGGAAAGGATTGCGCCGGCGATCCAAAATGAAATGAAAACATCAATATCCCTGATCCGGCCGGTTGTCCGGGACCGTCTGATCTTCAGGAGCACCCAGGCTCCGAAAAGGACCAGCAGGAAGCCAGTCACCGGTATCAGCTGGAGATAGCGCGGCAAAGGGTTGTGCAACAGGTTGCTGCAGGCTTGATCGATGGAGCGGGGGAGAGAGAGTGTCCCCCAACCCGAACCGATCTTGCTGAAGTTCGATCGAAAGGGCAGGTAGATGCCGAAAAACCAGGGCAGCCCCGCCGTGAGGCCGCCGGTCAGGAAGACGAGGAAATAACGGGCGTCGGAGCGCCGCCAGGCCCGATAGGCCACGGCCAGCAGCGATGAGATCAAAAAATAGACGAATAAATACTTGGAGAGGGCGGCAACGGCCGTTGTCAGGCCCAGAAAAAAAGCAGGCCGGCACCGTCCCTCCTCAGCGCGGACAAAGAGATAAAAGCCAAGCAGGAAGCAGAGAGCGGAAAAATTCTCGAGCAGTCCGATGCGGTTGTACATCAGCCAGTAATAGTCAAAGGCGAAGAGGATGGTCAGGGCAAGCGCTTGGCCTGACTCCAGGTAGCGTCGCAGGCCGGCATGGAAAAGGAGTATCCCCAACAAACCGAAGAGGATGTTGACAGCCTTGACCGTGACGATGGATATGCCGAACAGCCTGAATCCCAGATAATAGATCAGGGTCAGGGGCGCGTTGTAGACCAGCGGGTTCCACTCGTCCATGATCCATTGTCCGAAAAGGATCTTGTTGCGGGCGTTGTGGCAATAGATCCCCTCATCAAAATAAATTCCGGCGCTTCCCGAAATCTGCGCCAGGATGGTGGGCGGATCGGCCTTGATGAGCTGCAACCTGAACACGGCGGCGACGACCAGAAGCAGGAGCAGGCCAACCCACTTTTTCCAGGCCAATGCCGAGAGGGCCAGCGTTTTTTTCATTACAGCGATTATATCATATTATCAGTGGA
>JBAXOR010000024.1:0-8959 GCA_037133155.1 Chrysiogenales bacterium
TAATCAGCTTCTGAAAATCGGTCTGGAAATTTTTATTTGAGCACTTTCTGCGGTAAAATGGTTTTTCAGCAGGGCCATTGGGGACGATGCTTGTGTGCGCCAAGTAAAGCTGGCGCGTTTCACAGTCCGTCCCTAAGCCCTGAATCTGCTTACAGTCGCGCCCATTTCAAATAAGGATGTGTTAACAGAGGGCGGGATGACCCCGCTACACCAGAATATGTTTTTCGTCGCCTCTTTAAAAATCCTTCACTATGTATTATGATAGGCAGGCAAGGGTTTAATTAATCAAACCCCTACGTTATAGTCATTAATATGGAGGCTGCATGGAACTTGCAAAACTGATCCGCGATGTGCCTGATTTTCCCAAAAAGGGCATAATTTTCAAAGACATCACCACCCTGCTGCAGGACGGCGACGCGCTGCGCCAGGCCATTAACCAGATGGTGAAAAAATATCTGGACGCGGGCATTGACAAGGTCGTGGGCATCGAAGCCCGCGGTTTTATCTTCGGCGGCATTCTGGCTTACAAACTGGCTTGCGGTTTCGTGCCGGCCCGCAAACCGGGCAAGCTGCCTTACCGCACCATCCGCGAAGAGTATACCCTGGAATACGGGACCAACGCCCTGGAAATTCACGAAGACAGCATCACCCCCGGCGAAAAAGTCCTGATCGTCGATGACCTGTTGGCCACCGGCGGCACTGCTCTGGCCACGGCCAAATTAGTGGAAAAGCTGGGCGGGGAGGTGGTGGCCATTGAATTTATGATCGAACTCGGTTTTTTGCAGGGCCGGGAAAAGCTGCTCAAATACCCCGTCCACAGCCTGCTCGCCTATTAGCATGCTGCAAACGTTGCTGTTGCTGCTGGCTGTCACCCAGGTACCCCAGGTCAGCCAAAATTATCTGGTCATGCAGCCGATCCAGGAAGCGGTGCAATACAACCGCTTTGCAGCTTTGGCGCCAATTTGCCGGCCGCGGCTAACGGTGAACCTGGAAGAACCTTTTGCCCTCGGCGGTTTCCTGACCAAAGGCCAATTCATCGAAGAGTTCTCGGCCCGTTGGACTAATCTGGAAACCGAAAAACTTGAATGGTCTTCGCTGCAGGTCGAAGAAAACATCGCCGTGCAGTCCCTGAATTTGATCCTGGTCAACCGTTTTTCCGGGCGCAAGATATTTTACAAACTGATTATTTTTATGAGCGCCGACTATAATAAAAAACAAGAAAAAGAATGGAAACTTTATTATCTCCGCGGCTTAAGAATATAACCTGGGCCTGCCTGGCCGGTTTATTGGCCGTGGGCGCCCTTTATAGTAAAATATTTCTGCCCCAGGCCTGGACGGCAAAACCAATCGAGATCTTGTTTGACAAAAACAGCGCCGAAATTGAAGCGCTGATGAATGCCGGGATCCAGAGCAATATCCGGCGTTCCAATTTGTTGCTGAGCCGCTTCAAATCCGGTCAATTAACTGCGGAAGATTTTGAGAAAAAAGAAGCTTTGATCGGCGAAAAAAACGGCGTGATTGATTTTTATTTCGGTGAAATTTATTATTTCAAGTCGCTGGCCCTGGCCAAAGGTGATTGGCGCTTGCTTAAAAAGAACCAGGATATTTATTTTATCCGCTGCCTGGACAGCCAAATTTTTTATCTGCATTACTTCATGGATTTAAAATCCAACCTGATTCAATCCGCCTGGAAATACCCCTGTGCCGTGTTTGACCTGAAATATTCGCCGGCGCCCATTGTCCAGGGAGATAATGGCTTGGCCTATGACCAGGTGCGCAACAGTTTTTATTACAGACATATTCTGAAGGCCGGGCAAAACCAATTGATTGTCAACCTGATTTTTTCATCAGCCGATTTTTCCCGCTATTTTAAAAAAAGAAACAGCCTGTTTTTTTACGGATTTGTTTTTCTCCTGTTTTTGGTCATTTCCCTGGCCTTTGGCAATCGACTATGGCTGCAATTGCCAGCCCTGGGCGGCATGGCTTTTGCGGCCTGGTTTTTCATCGCCTGGCTAAGCAAAACCAATATTTATTTACCCCGATTCGTGCCGGCAGTGAATTCGGTTTGGCAGCTGCTGGCTGTGTTGCTTTTTATCATGCTGGCTTATTCACATTTTAGTAACTTAAAGCAAATTAACTTGGTAAAAAAACAAGATAATTTGCTTTCTAAGTTACTTATCCTGCGCAGCAGGGTTAACAAGTTTCAATGGCGACCAAACAATTTTCTGGCCTGCATTTTATTCAACCTGCTGGCGGTCGCGGCTTTTTATTTTATTGATAAGATTCTGCGCAGTGTCGATTTTCCCTTTGGCGAATTCGCCTTTAACCCCGATTTCCTGGGACTGCTGGCCCTGCTCTTCGGCCTCCATTTTTTCCCTTTGCTGGCGGCCGGCAAATTATTGGGTCAGGTTTCCTGGAGGCTTGCCTGGCCGATTGTCTTGCTGCAAATGGTTTTGCTGGTTTTTTATGAGAGGTTTTTGAGCTTTGCCTTTCTCAGCTTCTCCTTGCTGGCCTTGCTTTTCATTGTTTTTCTCCTCAGCCGGCAACCCTTCTGGCCGCGCCTACTGCTCTTTTTGCTGCTGGCGCTGTCGATCAGTCATTGGCTGGCTCAATATTCTCGGATCGAAAAACAGGAATTTATCAGCGCCAACCTGAAAAATATTTTCGCCAGCCAAAACCATTACGCCAAACTGGTGGCGCGGGAAATCGTTTACGAGATCAATGCCCAAAAAGGACAGTTTTATCCTTTATTCAGTGACGACAGCCGTGACGAATTGGCCAATATCTGGAATAATACTTTGGCGGCGCGTGAAGCCATCGCTTCCGGTCTTTATGTAGTTGCCAAAGACGGCAGATTGCTCCATTCGTTCTCTTACCAGATTCCCTATATTGACATCAAAAAAAAGGATATTTTCCCCTTCTGGCATGTCGAGGCCGTCGACGCCGATCTATTCGGAAAAAAAATAAGCCTGGCCGTGGCCACGATCAATGTTTTTGAAAAGGAACGTTACATCGGTTATATCATGGTCCAAGTACTGAATTCGGCCGAATTGATTTTGCGCAGCCAGGGGCAGAAGTCCATTTTCAATCTGGACCGCAAAATCACCTCTGACGGAATGGGTTATCTCAAAATGGACGGCTCGGGGGGCATCCTGGAAAATCCGGCCAATATCAATGTGGAAAACCTGACTGTGCTGCTGAAAACCGCGGACAAGTGGGTCACTTTCAACGCCATGGGGGTCGATTACAACGGCTATGTTTTTAAAAGCAATGACGAAAGCATAATTATTTTTTATCCAACCAACACTTTTTTCAAGACTTTTTCCGAATTCATAAAAATATTGGTCTTCATACTGCTGCTGCTGGTCATTTTTTATTTCCGCCAATTAAAAGAATTGCATTGGCGCCTTGTTTTCCAATCATTTTCACTCAAAGTTTTTGTTATCCTGGTTTTGCTGTCCATGTTCACGGCGGCCGTGTTTTCAGTGTTTTCCCTGAACTTCAATTCCCTGGCTCTGGAATCCCAATTGCAGCGGGGGGTTTATTCCAGGGGGCGATCGGCCCTGAATATCATCAATAATCTTTTGGCTGAAAACGGCGAGATTACGCAGAATCATTTGTTCCTGCTGGAAAAAATATTGGAAAACGATATCAGTGTCTATGAAAACGGAGTTTTGCTCTATACTTCAAACCACCGTAAAATCATCCAGTCGCAATTGCCGATTTATCTCGATTCCGGGATTCGCGCCGCCCTGCGTCAAAACAATCAACAGTTTTATTTGCAAAAAATGGGAAATCTGTTAGCCTTGTATTTTAAAACCGGCAGCAATTATATTTTCAATATTGAATTTGCCAGCAATAGCGCCAATTCGATCAGGTCCCGCCAATACTACCTTGATTTCCTGATCACCGTTTTGTTTATTTTGATCGTCATCGGCATAATGGCCGCGTTTTATTTTCGCAACAAAATTCTGGCGCCTATTCACCTCCTGAACAAAGGCATGGCCGACGTGCAGCAAGGCCTTCTCCAGCCCTTGCAGGATATGCCCGCGGAAATTGAATTGCGGGAACTGGTCCAAGGCTTTAATGCCATGCTCGAAGGCATTAAAGAACAGAAAAAGAATGTTTCGGAAATCGCCAGGATGAAAACCCTGGTTGAACTCGGCCGCAGGGTGGCTCATGAAGTCAAAAATCCCCTGACTCCGATCAAATTGTCGGCCGAACAGATTCTGCGCTCGCTGCAGGATCAGGGCAGTGAGACCAAACCATTGATCACCAAAGCTGTTCGTTATATTATCGAGGAAACCGAGCATTTGCAGCGGGTGGCGTATGGATTTTTGAATCTTTCCAAATTGGATGAATTGCAGCCCGAACCTTTTATCCTTGCTACGCTCATTAATGAAGAAATTTCCCATTTTCAACCGATTTATCCCAATATCAGTTTTATCTGGCAGGAACCGGCGGCGGCGGTTGCGGTGAAAGCCGACCGCCTCAAGATCAAGCAGGTGATCGTCAATGTATTGAATAATTCCCTGGAGGCCATCGGCAGCAAACCGGGCCAGGTGAACTTGAATGTCCAGGAGCAGGGCCCCATGATCTTGATGGCTATCAGCGATAACGGCAATGGCATAAGCAAGGAAGGACTGGCCATGATGCGCAGTGAAAATTATTCCTCCAAAGACCTTGGCACCGGCCTGGGCCTGGTCATTGCCCGCCGTTTCCTGGAGCTGCATGGCGGCAGCCTGGAAATCGAGTCGAGATTGAATGAAGGCACGACCATTTTTTTGAGGTTTAAAAAAGATGTTACGCAAGCCTGAGCCCCTGAAAATTAACGATCCGGTAGGGATTTTTTTGCCCTCTTCACCGATCAAGGAGCCATTCCGGGCCCAGGGGTTGCACGCCTTGCGGGAAATGGGCTTGCAACCGCGCGAAGTCGTTGCGCCGTTAACCGGTCACGATTTTTTTGCCCGCCAACCCGAGCAAAGCCTCGCCGACCTGCAAATGTTTTTCGCTGACCCTGAAATCAAAGCCCTGTGGGCCGGACGCGGCGGTTACGGCTCCAATTATCTTTTGCCGTTGCTGAAAGGGCTGGAAATCAAGACGCCCAAAATAGTCATCGCCTCTTCCGACGCCAGCTATTTGCTCTGGTATCTTATGGAACAGTTGGAAATGACGGTCTTTTACGGTCCCATGGTTTACGGTGGATTGGCCGCGGGCTGTTTTAACCGCGAGCAGATTCTGGCTGTGCTGACGGGTGCTGATGCACCACTGAAGATTCCCGGGGAAATCCTTTGCGCTGGACGGGCCAAGGGTATCATCAGCGGCGGCTGTTTAAGCAATTTCGCTTCGCTGCTGGGCACGCCCCATCTGCCTGCGGTAATAGGCAAAATACTTTTACTGGAAGATATCAACGAACGCCCTTTTCGCCTCGACCGGCTGTTGTGGCAATGTGAGCAGGCCGGAATATTCGCCCGGATTAATGCCCTGCTGCTGGGGGAATTCCCCGGCTGTTTTAAAGATGAAAACGAAAAAAATATTTTTTACCGGCGCTGGCAGGAAAAATTGGCCGGCCGGCGCATTCCCGTTTTGTTCAATATGCCTTTGGGTCACGCCGGGGTCGCCCAGCTATTGCCGCTGGGCATAGAAGGGGAGATCGATACCTCTGCCTATGCCGGGCTGGTCAGCCGTGAAAAAGGAGTTTGCTGATGAAAAAGGTTTTTTTATGCGGCATCGCCGGCACAGGCATGAGCGCTCTGGCCGGTCTTTTTAAACAGAAAGGCTATGAGGTTTATGGCTCGGACGCCCATTTTTATCCGCCGGTGGACGGTTTGCTTAAAGATTTGCAAGTCACATTGTTCCAGGGTTTTTGTGAAAAAAATATTCCGGCCGCTATCGACTTTTGTGTCATCGGCAATGTCGTCGGCCGCGGCAACCCCGAAGTGGAATACATCCTGGACCGGGACATCGAGTACTATTCCATGGCTGAAGCTTTGCAGCGTTTTTTCATCAAGGACAAGGAGTCGATTGTCGTCGCCGGCAGCCATGGCAAAACCACCACGGCCTCGTTCATCGCCCATTTGTTGACCGTTGCCGGCTTGAAGCCCGGGTTTTTCATCGGCGGCAAACCGTTGAATTTCGCCGCCAATTACCATTTGGGCCGCGGTGATTATTTTGTTATTGAAGGTGATGAATACGAAACGGCTTTTTTTGACCGCACAGCCAAGTTTTTTAAATATCGTCCCGACCGGCTGCTGATTACCGCCCTGGAACACGACCACATTGATTTTTACCCCAGCGCCGCAGCCTACTTGCAAAGCTTTCAAAACCTGGTCAACCAGGTCCCCGGCCGCGGCACGATCATATTCAACCGCGATTATCCAATGGCTGTCCAGGCTGTTTCGCGGGCCTTCACGCCGGTCATTGCTTACGGCCAAAGCGCTGTTGATTATGAAATTACCAATGTTCAGGCCAAAAACAATGGCTATGATTTTAGCCTTACCCATAATTCCCGGCAATGGCAATTTCATACCCCGCTGGCCGGTCCCTACAATGTGTGGAACCTGACGGCGGGTATCATCCTGGCCCTGGAATTGCAAATACCGCTGCCGGCCATAGAAAAAGCGCTGGCCGCGTTTCAAGGGGTGGAGCGCCGGCTGACAGTCATCGGCCAATTGCAAAATACCGTTTTCATCGAAGATTTCGCCCACCATCCTACGGCCATCGCCAATGTGCTGCGGGGATTGCCGGCCATGTACCCGCGGCACGAAATAATGGTTGTTTTTGAGCCGCGATCCTGGAGCCTGCGCCGCAATTTTTTTCAGGACCAATTGCCGGCCAGCCTGGCTTATGCCGACGAGATTGTCATCAAGGACGTCTTTCAAAAGGAAAAAATACCGGCAGCTGAGCGGCTCGATGTGGTTAAGGTAAAAAAAGAACTGGCAGCCATGGGCAAAGGGGGCCAGGTCTTTGAGAATTACCATGACATACAGCAATTCCTGGCCACCCTGGATTTTTCGTTAAGGCGGGTCGTGATATTACTTTCCAATGGCGATGTTCATGACTTTACCGATTGGGTCAAAGACCTGACCAGGGAAAAAGCGCAATAAAATTGACAAGTAAACAGTAAAAAAGTAAGATGGAAGCACTCGATTGCCAAGGAGGCACTGCCATGAAAATCAGCCGGGAATTGCTGGCCCAGGAAAAATTAAAACCTTTGTTTTCCGATCCCTTGAAACTGCCTTTCGGCCGTTATTTTACCGACTACATGTTCACCATGGAATATGTCCAGGGTCAGGGCTGGAAAAATCCCTGCATCAAGCCCTATCAGCCATTGGTTTTGGATCCTTCGGCCAATGTGTTCCATTACAGCCAGGAGGTCTTTGAAGGTCAAAAAGCATACCAATCTGAAAAAGGTGAAATTCTAATGTTCAGGCCCCTGGAAAACGCCCGGCGCTTCAACCGTTCACTCCAGCGCTTATGCATGCCCGAAATCGACGAAGACATTTTCCTGCAGGCCGAGTGCGAATTGCTGAAACTTGAAAAACGCTGGATACCGAGCCAGAAAGGAGCCAGCCTTTATATCCGTCCGGCCATGATCGGAACCGAAGCGGCCCTCGGGGTTAAAGCTTCGAGCGAATATCTTTTTTTTATCATCCTCTCCCCGGTGGGGCCATATTTTAAGGAAGGTTTCAATTCGGTCAGCTTGTGGGTCAGCGACACCTATTCCCGCGCCGGCAGCGGCGGAACCGGTGAAGCCAAGACCGGAGGCAATTACGCCGGCAGCCTGCTGGCTACGCGCGAAGCCATACAAAAGGGCTACAGCCAGGTCCTCTGGCTCGATGCCGGCGAACACCGATTTGTCGAGGAAGTCGGGGCCATGAATATTTTCTTTGTCCTGGACGGCAAATTGATCACCCCCGCCCTGGGCGGGACAATTTTGCGCGGCATCACCCGCAAATCGGTCCTGGAATTGGCTCCCGAACTGGGCATTGAGGCCGAAGAGCGGCAGATCGCCATTGAAGAGGTCATCGATGGCATCCAGACTGGAAAATTGACTGAAATTTTCGGCGCCGGCACGGCCGCGGTCATCAGCCCGGTCGGCAAAATCGGTTATCAGGGCAAGGATTATGTAATTAACGATCAACGCACAGGTTCCTGGGCGCAGACATTTTTTGATACGCTGATCGGGCTGCAATACGGTGAAATTCCCGATAACCACGGCTGGGTGTACCAGGTAAAATGATTTTGTATTGACAGTAAAAATTACATTTTTAACTGTTAGTTATCTGGAGGTTGCAAGTGGGCAAATTTGATGAATTCACCGCCTACCGGCAAAAATTAAACAAGAAGATATTGGAGCAGGGCAATCTGGAGATCAAGCGTTTCTTCGCCCTGGACGGCCAGGTTTATCAGCCCGGGGCTTTAACCGCCAAGACCAAGGAATTGCTTGGTCTGGCAGCCTCCATGGTGCTGCGCTGCGACGATTGCATCGCCTGGCACGTGATCCAGGCCAAGGAGGCCGGGGCCAGCCGGGCCGAAATTTTTGAAACCTTTTCCATTGCCCTGATCGTCGGCGGCTCGATCGTTATTCCCCACCTGCGCCGCGCCGTCGATTTCCTGGAAGAACTCGAAAACAGTGGGGGATGAATATGAAAGCTCGGCATGTTCTTGTCGCTTTTTGCATTTTCCTGTTCGCCGCCTTGGCAGCCGCGGCGCAACCCTACAACAACCCGTTCACGCTCGCGCAGCTGCAGGCGCTGGCCGCCCTTACGGCCGGACAGCAACAGCAGGACTCCAACCAACGTCAGCTCCAGCACTGGTTCTTTTACAACGTCGAGTACTTTCGCCATGCGCCGGAGGTGAGCGTGATCGGTCGCTCGCCACTGATCAGCCTGGGGCCGCCGGCCTGGCCTCCGGACGCGATCTACGACGCGGTCGTTCAACCGCGTGGTACGGCCTA
>JBAXOR010000025.1:0-8896 GCA_037133155.1 Chrysiogenales bacterium
CCGTGACCCTGGCCGGACTGGAAGCGGAGATCAGAAAAGCCCTGCCGCAGATGAAGGACAGCGCCCTGGTGCTCAAGGCCGACCAGGAAATTACACACGGCCTGGTCGTGCGCGTCATGGACATGGCCAAACGCGGCGGCATCAAAAAACTAATTATCGGCACCAAACCGGAGAAATAGGGGCGTGCGCCAAGGCAAAAGGTAAAAGTAAAAAGGTAAAAGCAAGAAAAAAAACTTCAGATCCCCCATACTGAATTCCAATGACCAAAACATTAGTCTTGTGAATCTTTTTTTTTGACTTTTTACTTTTATCTTTTACCTTTTTACTTTGTATTTTTCTTCGCCGTAAACCGTCAACCCTCAACCATACACCAAGTTATTTCCCCATTTGCCTGCAGATTCTTAAACCATACAACGATTGAACCCTTCAACCTTTCACTGTGAAGATTGCCGATAAATAACCATTTTTATTACTCCCCTCCGTATTTGACACTCTAAAATTTGAATGATACAATGAAACCGGAAATTCAGCTGCAAAAATACAATGAAAAAACTGGAAGTAAACCATATCAGAAAATCATTTCGCAAAAGAATGGTTGTTGACGGAGTGACCCTGGGGGTCAAGTCCGGGGAAATTATCGGTCTGCTTGGTCCCAACGGCGCTGGCAAAACCACCACTTTCCTGATGATTTTAGGGGTCCACCACCCGGACAGCGGCGAAATTCGCCTCAATGGCCGGGACATCACCCAGATTCCGGTTTACAGCCGCGCCCGACTGGGTATCAGCTTCCTGCCCCAGGAACCTTCGGTTTTCCGGGGCCTGAGCGTCAGGGAAAACATTCAGGCCATAGCCCAGATGACCAACCGCATGCAGCCCCGGGCCATAGACAAAATCCTGACCGACCTCGGCTTGGCTCCCATTCAGGATCGCAAAGCCTATATGCTTTCCGGCGGTGAGCGTCGGCGCCTGGAAATCGCCCGTTCCTTGATCCTGACTCCCGATTTTTTACTCCTCGATGAGCCTTTCGCCGGCATCGACCCGCTGCAAATCATCGAGCTGCAGGAATTGATCAAGGCTTTCAGGAACAGGGGCATGGGCATCATCATCACCGATCACAACGTCCGCGAGATCTTGAAAATTACCGACCGTTCTTATATCATTCACTGCGGCCAAGTCATTTTTGAAGGCCAATCAGCGGAATTGATCGCCGATAAAAGGGTCAAGAAAGAATACTTAGGAGAAAAATTCAGGTCGAATTACATGACAATTAAACTGCAGCTCAAAGGCTCCCAGCAACTGACCATCACCCCGGTGATGCATTATTTCATTCAGTTACTGACCAACAACCACCTGGAATTGGTCGAGACGCTGCAAAACGAGGTGGAAGCCAATCCCATGCTGGAAATCGAAGCGGTGGAAAAAACCACCCCCGAATCCGAGCCCAACGACTTCCAGGATCGAATCGAAAAGGCCGATTCTTCATTCATGACACCCTATGAAGAACACGGCTTTTTAAGAAAAAACCCCGACGATATCGATAAAAACAAGGCTTTGGAAACAATGACTCCTTACACTGTGAGCCTGGCCGATCATTTGCTTGAGCAAGCCATGGCCACTTTCAGCAAAGAAACCGAGATCGAAATCATCCACCAGATCATTTATAATCTTGATAGGGACGGCTATTTAAAAATTGAAATCGAATCTATCGCTTCGCTGCTGCAGACCACGCCGGATGAAATCGAAAAGCTACGCCGGCTCATCACCCGCTTCGATCCGCCTGGCTGCGCCAGCAAGTCACTGCAGGAATGCCTGTTGGCCCAAGTCGGCGCAAATGAAGAAAACGAAAAACTGAGCCAGCTGATCCAAAACCACCTGCAAGATCTCTCACGTTCCAATTACGATAACATCAGCCGCCAAATGGGAATCGGCATGGAAGAACTTCTATCATTGACCGCCCGTTTGAAACGGTTGAACCCCAGGCCGGCCGAAGCCTTTAACCATGAAGAGATCGAATACGCCCAGGTAGATTTGATGCTGATCAAAGAAAACAGTGAATACCGGGTTATTTACCTGGAAGAGGGCATCCCGCGCCTTACTTTGTCGCAATATTACCGGGAAATGCTGGACAAAACCAAAGATAAAAAAACCGTCTCTTATTTGAAAAACCGTTACCGCGACGCCCAATTTTTCATTGAGAGCATCGAATTGCGCAAAAAGACCATTCTGCGTATCGCCGAATTCCTGGTCAAAGCCCAAAAAGATTTTCTGGATTTCGGTAACAAATGGAAGAAGCCTTTGACCATGAAAGACGTAGCCCGGGAAATCAATCTCAATGAATCGACCATTTCCCGCGCCGTCAGCAACAAGTTCATGAACTCGGAAAAAGGATTGATCCCCCTGAAAGTTTTTTTCAGTTACGGCCTGAAGGGCGATTTTGGTTTTTCACACTCAGTCAACACCATTAAGGACAAAATCAATGAACTGATCAAAAACGAACCGTTGGAAAAACCGCTGGCTGATGATGAAATCGCCGCCAAACTTGCCGGCCTTGGTATCCGTATCGCCCGGCGCACAGCGCGCAATTACCGGGAAGAACTGAATATTCCCAGCTCATTCGTCAGGAAAAAAGAAAATAAAATAAAAGGAGTTAAAAATGAGCATTAATTTTACTACCAAAAATGTTAAAATGCCAGGCGCTTTGAAAGCATTCATTGAAAAACACCTGCAGGATATTGAAAAAGTCGCCGGCGCCATCATTGATGCCGAGGTTATCGTCAACGAAGAAAAACTCTCCTTTAAAGTAGAAATATCTTTAAAAACACGCTTGAATTCATTTTACGCCGAGGATCGCAACAAAAAATTGAAACAGGCGGTACGCAACACCCTGACTACCTTGAGAAGCCAAGCCAAGAAAAACAAGGAAAAGCTCAAGGAAGAGAAAAAAAGAACGAATGATAAAGGATTCTTTAAACGCACTCTGGAATTCATGTCCGGAGACAAGAACGAAGCAGAAACTACACCGGCGGCAGAAAATATTATCATTTCCGATAATTTTTCGGCCAAACCGATCACGGTCGAAGAGGCTGTGTTTTTTCTCAAAGAAAGCGGAGAAAACGGCTACATGTTCATCAATTCCGAAACCAATCGCCTGGCCGCCGTTTTTTTGGGTAAAAACGGAAGCATATCCCTGATAGAACCCAACATTTAATAAGGCTGGCCATTGATGCCCAAAGAAATCAAGGGAATCCAAATAAGACAAATCCTGGAATTAATCCCCCTTAAAATCCTTAAAATTCATAATGAAAAATGGTTGAGCAATTCAGTCAGCCATCCGCGGCCTCAACGTCCCGGCCTGGGCTTGACCGGATACCTGAAACATATCCAGACCGGCCGCATCCAGATTTTTGGAAAAACAGAAATAGGTTACCTGCATAATTTAAAGGACGATGATAAAAACAGGTGCCTGAAAAATTACCTTTCATTGAAACTGCCCGGCATCATTGTTTCGGAAAGCATTGCCCTCGAAGAAGAATGGATCGCCATGGCTGCCAATTTTCACACTCCGATTCTGATTTCAGAACTGCACACGGCACCATTGATTTCCCGCCTCAACGCTTTCCTTTACCAATATTTTTCGAAAAAAATCAAGCTGAACGGAGTGTTGATGGACATCATGGGCCAGGGAGTGTTGCTCACCGGAGCTTCGGGAATAGGCAAGAGCGAAACAGCACTGGAATTGGTAAACAAAGGTTACCAGCTGATTGCCGACGACGTCACGGAATTTTACCTGGATTCCAACGACGACCTGGTAGGCCGATCCAACCCGATCATCAAGAATCTGATGGAAGTGCGCGGGTTGGGTATAATTAACATCAACGACATATTCGGCGCTTCGGCCGTTCTCGAAGAAAAAAAACTTAACCTGGTGATCAATTTGGAGAAATGGGACGCCAAAAAAAAATACGACCGCCTGGGTGAGGACAATTTCTATTTCAAGATTTTGGGCCTTGATATTCCGCTGCTCACTCTGCCCGTAGCACCAGGACGAAATTTATCCACCATCATCGAAGTGGCGGTGCGCAATTTCCTGGCCAAAAAAAGCGGTAAAAAAACATATCTGGAAATAAAAAAAGACAGCTAATGATAAAAAGAAGACCATTTTATCCGGTCCGAGGTGACTTGAAATGATCAAGAGTTTAATCATTACCCATGGCAATCTGGGCCATGAATTGATTCAGGTGGCTGAAAAAATACTGGAGCAAAAGCTCGATATCAAGGCCATTGCCTTTGACTGGCAGGGCGACGGCAGCGATATGATCGCCCAGCTGGAAAAATTCATCGCCACCAACAAGGGGCACAAGATTATCATTTTTACCGATATGTTCGGCGGTTCGCCCTCAAATATCGCCACCCGCTTTGTCAACAAGAATGTGGAAGTGTTATCAGGGATCAATCTCCCCGGCCTGCTTAAATTTTTCTGCTATGAAGAAAAGAGCATAAATTTCAAGGAAACCATCAAAATCGTTGAACAGGGAGCCATTGAAGGCATCAACATTATCAGCGAATATTTAGGAGAAAAAAAATGATTGAAAAAACACAGATAATCATCAACAAACTGGGTCTGCACGCCAGAGCCGCCGCCAAACTATCCCATCTGGCCAATATGTTCAATGCCAACATTTACCTGGTTTATAATGAAGATAAAGTCAATGCCAAAAGCCTGCTCGGGATACTGACCCTGGCCGCGTCGGTCGGCAACGAGATCATTTTGCAGGCCAGCGGCGATGACGAACAGGAAGCCATCACCGCCATCAGCGGTCTTTTCAACCGCAAATTCGATGAAGAAAGCTAAATGATCCGCATCAAGGGCAAAGCCGTCTCGCCCGGGATTGTCTTGGGCAAGGCCATGCTCTATAATTCCACGAAAGAAGTGATCCGGCCCGAAAAAATCAATGAAAAGACAATTGAAAAAGAAATCTGGCGATTGGACAACGCAGTCAAAAAAACCCGGGCGCAACTGAAAAAAATCAACCGCGATCTGCAAAAGATCATGGGCCAGGACTCGGCCTTGATCATTGAAACCCAGTACCTGCTTATCAAGGATAGCCACCTTCTGGATGAAATTAAAGCAAAAATTAAAAATAACCTGTTCAACGCCGAATGGGCTATCAAGGAAACTGAAAAAAAATACTTGCAGATATTCAATACCATTCCCGACCTTTCTTTTAAAACCAAGAGCAACGATATCTCCGATGTACTTAACCGCCTGATCGAAAACCTGAAAAAAGGCGGTAAATCCTCGCTCGCTGCGCAACCCGGCCAGGTCATCCTGGTCGCTGACGACATCACCCCTTCCGAAGCCGCCAAGTTGATGAGTAACAATAAGCTTTTGGGCCTGGTTCTGAATAAGGGCGGCGAAACATCACACACTGTCATCCTGGCCCGGACCATGGGCATTCCAGCCATCATGGACACGATCAACGCCACCGATTTCATTTCCAATAGCGACCACTTGGCATTGGATAGTGTCAGCGGCGAAGTGATCGTGCAGCCAACCCCGGCAGTGATTACCGAAATCTCTATCAAAAGTGAAAAATACCAAATATACAGGGAGCAGCTAAAAGCACTCAGCCAACTGCCGGAATTGACCCGCGACCACCACCAGTTTCACCTTTATGCCAACATCGAACTCCCTTTCGAAAGCGAAATAGTTCAAGCATACGGTGCCAAGGGCATCGGACTGTTCCGCACCGAATTCATGTACCTGGATTCCAAGATGAGCATTTCAGAAGAAGAACAGTATCTGATCTACAAAAGCATCGCCCAGAATATTTTTCCCCATCCGCTGGTTATTCGCACCTATGACATTGGCCGCGACAAATCGGATCCCGCCGCGCCGAGCCACGAAGAAAACCCGTCACTGGGATTGATGGCCGTGCGCATGTTTTTAAAAAAAAGGGAACCGTTCAAAATCCAGATCAAGGCCATTCAGCGGGCCAACAGCAGCGGCAACATAAGGATTTTATTCCCAATGATCACCGAGATCGAGGAAATCCACACCATCAGGGGCATCATGGCCGAAACCAGGGAAGAACTGCTGCGCGAAGGCAAATACCCCAAGAAAGATGTTTTGGTCGGCATCATGCTGGAAATACCGGCCGCGGTGCGCTTGATCAGGTATCTGAAAGAAGACATTGATTTTTTTTCAATCGGAACTAATGACCTGATCCAGTACCTTTTGGCTGTGGACCGCAACAACAGCGAAGTATCTTACTTGTTCAGCCCCTTCCACCCGGCTTTCATCCACATCCTGAAAGAGATACGCCAGGAAGCGGCCAAGATCGGCAAAGAAGTAACCATTTGCGGGGAAATGGCCGGCAAATGTTTTCAGGCGCTGATGCTTCTGGGCCTGGGGTTTACCAATTTCTCCATGAACGCCATGGCCATCGCCGAGATTAAAAGGGTTTTCACCCAGATCCATTACACCCAATTGAAAAAGATCGTCGCTAAATTGGATCAATTCAGTTCGCGTTCGGAAATCGAGGAATATCTCATTGAAGCGCTGCTGAAATTATACCCGGACCTGCTGATCCGCCAGCGCCTGTTCTAACAATTACAGCACTTCGGTATTCGTGACGCGTAACACGTGACAAGTGACGCGAGAAGAAAAAAGCAAAAGAATGACAATTCCCGGATTCCTATGAACACGAATGTCTGAAATTGATCTGCAATACATATTTTCCGATTCAGGGCTTTTCTCTTCCGCGTCACGCGTCACAGAGCGTGTAATTATTCCACGTACTTTAAAAATACTTCACGGACTTTTTCCATCAGCTCAGGCAGATTTTGCCGGGAATAGCCGGCGATTGGAATCGGTTTTTCGATGAAATAGTCGATACGGCCGGGGCTGATTTGCAGGCTGCTGCGGCGGTTGATACGGTAGGCGCCTTTCTGTACCAGCGGCAGGATGTCCAGCCCGGTCTCCAGAGCCAGCAGGAACCCGCCTTTCTTGAACGCTCCCAGCTTGCCGTCACGGGTGCGCGTGCCTTCCGGAAATACGGCGCAAGAAAAATCCTTTTTCTGCCTGATCAGCGCGGCGGCGCGCTGCAGGGCTTCCAGGGCCTTGCTGCCGCTTTTGCGGCTGATGGGGATTTGGCCCATGCGCCGGATCACCCAGCCGTAAACCGGCCAGTCAAAGTGACTTTCCTCCTCGATGCCGCGGGCTTTGCCCGGGAAGCTGCGATAAAAAACAAAACCGTCAAGGAGATTGACGTGGTTCATCATCAAAATATACTGCCGGCCGGCCTGGAAATTTTCCCGGCCCGAGACGGTGACTCGGATACCGCAGATCCAGACCAGTGAGCGGCAAAGTCCCTTCAGCCAGTTTTCAAAAAAACTGCCGGCGCGGAACACTCCGATCAGCAGGATGAACAGCGCCCCGCAAAAAAACCATAATAGCCCGGCGCACCAGATCAGCAGGGAAAGGGCGGCGGCAGCGACTTTCTTCATGCCAGGATGGCCAGTTCTCCGGGGAGCACTTTAAGGCGCAACGGCGTTAGGCCCAGTAATTCACCGTCTGCCATGAGCAGTTCCTGGGGGCAGCTATCGATGGCGATCTCAGTGGCACGGAAGGTCTTGACCTTTGGGTGGTCGACGTGGGTGCCCTTGAAGACCCGGGAAAAGATGTTCAGGATGTCGCGGCGGTTGACCCCCTGGAAAATGATCACATCCACCTTTCCGTCCTGGGTGTCGGCCATGGGTGCGATTTTCATTTTGCCACCCGTAAACTTGGAATTAGAAATAACCATGGCGCTGTCATGAATTTCCATTTTTTTTCCGTCAATGGTAAGCTGCATGCGGTTGTGCATGCCGCTGGTCAGGCGCAGTAGCACGGCCAGGCTATAGCCCAGGGAACCGAAGCCCTTCAGCTTCTCGTTGGTCAATTTGAGGATGTCAGCGATAAGTCCGACGCCCAAAATATTGAGGTAATACTGCTTGATTTCTTTTTGATCGCGTTGATAAGAAATTTCCACCAGATCGACCTGGCGCCGCCGGCCATTCAAAATGTTCTCCACCGCCTGGCGCCAGGAAATTACCGAAAAATCACGGAGAAATGAATTTCCGGTTCCGGCCGGGATCATGCCCAGTTCCACGGACTGCCGCGGCCTTCCATCGGCATACAAACCGTTGACGATTTCAAAAGGTGTACCGTCACCACCCACAGTCAGGATCCTTTCGTATCCCTGGCTGGCCGCTTCGTGGCCGATTTGGAAAGCATGACCGGCATATTCGGAAATGCGGACATCGATTTTTTTAAAACGGCCGCCAAGCAATTCTTGTATGGCGGTAAAAGCCTGCTGTCCCTTGCCATTACCGGCATAAGGATTGAGAACTAGCATGGTTTTGAGGTCTGAATTCATACTCAATTTATAACACAGGCGTTGTTAAATGGCAATTGTTTTGTAATCCTAAGACTGGGTTCCAATCGGTTGGCATGCTATACTTGGCATGGCTGACAAAACGGAGGTGCACATGGCGCAAGTGGACGAATTCAGAGGCTTTTCAAAAAAGACCGTGGAATTTTTCAAGGACTTGGCCGCTAACAACAACCGCGAGTGGTTCGCAGCTCAACGCAATAATTATGAAGAAAACGTACTCCAACCGGCCCGGGCATTTGTCGTGGCCATGGGCGAGCGACTGCAGCGCCTGACGCCGGGAATCACGGCCAACCCCCGTACGGACGGTTCATTGTTTCGCATTTACCGCGACACGCGCTTTAGCCCGGATAAATCACCATACAAAACCCACATGGGAATATTTTTTTGGGAGGGAAAACGCCCGCGCATGGAATGTTCGGGCTACTATTTCCACCTGGAACCGCCCAACCTGATGCTGG
>JBAXOR010000026.1:0-8859 GCA_037133155.1 Chrysiogenales bacterium
AAAAGGAGTGCACTTTTAATTTTTATATAGTGCACTTTTGATCTTTTGCTAACACGGCTGCAGAAGAGCAAAATTCTTAATTTCAGCAATTGCATCTTCTCCAGGCTTCGGATATGATAAGTTTTTTAAAAGGTGACCATGGCGCGCACAATTTTCTGGTATGCTTGTTTTTGGCTAATCCAACTGCTCTCCCCGCCTTTTCTGCTGGTGTATTTCCTGCTCGGACTCTTGGGGCGCAAGCAAGATCAGGCGAAATTCCTGGATTGGACCACCCGGACCTGGGCCCGTTTGTTGATCGGTATAGCCGGCGGCCGGGTCGAAGTTTCAGGCCTGGAGAACCTGCCGGTTGACGTCGGCGTGCTCTTTGTCGCCAACCACCAGGGCGCCTTTGACATTCTCCTGCTGCTTGGTTATGTTCCCGGGCTCAAGGGTTTCGTTTCCAAAAAGGAAAACAGCCGTCTGCCCATTGTCGGCATCTGGATGAAACTGCTGCACTGCATCTTCCTCGACCGCCGCGACCTGCGCCAGTCGGCCCGGGCCATTGCCCGGGGCATCAGCGATCTGCAAGCGGGCCGCTCGCTGGTTGTTTTTCCCGAAGGGACGCGCAGCAAATCTCGGCAGATGAACCGTTTCAAGGACGGCAGCTTCAAGCTGGCCACCCGTTCGGGAGCGGCCATCGTGCCGCTGACTATCGACGGTTCCTACCGGCTGCTGGAAGGCAACCGCGGCCGCATCGGCCCGGCAAGCGTCCGTCTGCACATCCATGCGCCGGTCATCCTGGCCAATCTTCTTGCCCACAAAAAGAACAATGCGGCGGAGTTGGTTCGCAGCATCATCGCTTCCCGCCTGCCCGCTTGACCGATTTACCGCTACAAAAAAATACTCCGCTGCCGGGTATTTACTTTATTACTAAATTTACTTAAAATTCATATTATTGGGAAAATTGATTTTCCCGATTCATTTCCCTGTTTGTTCATAGGCATGGAGGTGAGCGTGGCTAAATGTCCTACTTGCGGATTCGCCAATGCGGTCGACGCTCGCTTTTGTGTCAATTGCGGCTACGAATTCACACAGACTTTTGAGCCGCCGCCCGACCACCGCGACCTGTTCCAGAGCGAGATCGACCCGATCAAGGAAAAACTTATCGAGAAGTATCAGATCCTGCACTTCATCGGCAAGGGGGGCTTTTCGACCGTGTTCCTCCTCAAGGACAAGGCCCTCGACCGGTTCTGCGCCCTCAAGATTCTGTCACGCGACCATACCATTGACAAAGAGTCGGTCGAGCGTTTCAAGCGTGAGGCCCGTTTGTATGCCAGCCTCGACCACCCCAACATTGTCTCGGTTTATGACTTCGGTTTCCATAACCACGTCGCTTATATCATCTTCAAATACATTGACGGCATGACGCTGCACGAGTATATCAAGCGCCACCACCCCTTGAAGCAAGCGGAGATCGTTGCCATCGCCTGTGACCTGGCGGATATCCTATGCTATCTACACCAGCGTGGCGTCATCCATCGCGATGTCAAGCCGGACAATGTCATGATCCAGAGCTGTGACCGCAAGGTCATCCTGGCCGACTTCGGCCTGGCCAAGAAGCTCAATACCTCAACCGTCACCTCCGATGGCAAGGTCATGGGCAGCCCCCATTACTTCTCGCCCGAACAGGCCAAGGGAGAACCGGTCGACGCCCGCAGCGACATCTACTCCCTGGGCATCACCATCTATGAGATGATTTCGGGCATCGTGCCTTTCAAGGGTGATACGCCCTTCGAGGTCATACTCAAGCACATTCATGAACCGATTCCCAATCCGGCGCTGGCCCGGCCTGACCTGCATCCCGAGCTGCACCGGCTTATCCGCCGCTGCACCGAAAAGGACCCGCGTCGACGTTTCCAGGAGGCGCTGGAATTGAAGGCCGCACTCGAGCGGATCCCGCCTGTTGAAATTCCGGAAATGAAGACTGAGATCATCAAACATGGGAGCCGCGGCAGGCGGTTGCATGCTTGGCCGGCCATCGGCGTTGCCATGGTGGCAGCGTCTATTCTGATTGGCGTTTATTTGGTCGTGAGCAAAGGCGAGACGCGCCCGACCATAGCCAAGGAGTCCACCCCTGATATTGCAAAAACCATGCCCAAAGTGATGCGTGTCAGTCCTGATGATCCGTTTGCTTCTCTGCTGCTGGAGGCGCAGGCTGGTCTTGCCAGGGGCGATCTTGCTCTGGCCAGGGGAAAAGCGGCTGTTGCCCGCAAGCTGAAGGCCGGCAAGGAGATCGACGAGTTGGATGAACAGATCCGCATCAAAACCGAAACCGGAAAATGGAAACAGCCCGGCCAGACGGATCGTCAAAAAGAGGAGCCGCAACCAACAGAACGGGGCAAAGTCGTTGTGGACAAGAAACCCGATCCGAATGAAAAGAAGCCAGTTCTTCAGGATAAAGCCCCGATCGAGGCCAGCAGCAAAAAAATCGAGACAGGTAAAAAACCTGATGCGACTGCAATCCAATTCAATATTGCCGAAAAATCGAAGCCGGTCGAAGTAGTGAAGATGATTGACTTGCCGGGCACGTTATGTCAGCAATACATCAAAGATTTGGAATTTATCTCCAGCGGAGCATTGGCCGAGGAAATCAAAATCAGTGGAACAATTAGCTTGGTGCTGCGCATCGATGAAGCGGGGAGCGTCAGCCTGGAATCGGCCAACGGTAGCGGCGTCAAAATCGAACCGGAATCGCGCCTGCCAGAAATCTTGAGCATGGTTGAAAAGCGCATCAATGGCATCAAGGTCCAGCCGCCGGTCAGCAAAACCGGGGCAGCGGTCCGGATCGAAAGCTGGCGCATCGCTTTTCGCATCGGCCGCGACCGGCAGTCGCTGGTGCTGGCGCGAATCAATTAAGGGGGCAAAGATGAAAAATCGTGAATGGATCCGCTGCTGCGGCATGGGCACCCTGTTTTTTTTCATCTGGTTTTGTCTGGCTCCCGCCTTAATTCGCGCCACCGACGAGGATCCGCTGGCCACGGCCAGGAAACTGATCAAAGCCGGATCCTACGAAGAGGCGGCGCGGATCCTGGGCATCTACATCGAGAAGATCCAAGCCATCGCTAAACAGAGGAAGCAGGTAGCCGAAGCTTATTACTTGTTGGCCAAGATGTACTACGAGATCGGCGATGATCAGAAATGCGATGACAGTCTGCGCACTGCCCTGAATAACAATCCAGAGATCAGCCAAGACGAACCCAATGCCGACTTCAGTGAGCGCCTGGACAAAATCCGGGCCGAGGTCGCGCCCCAAGTTTTTGAAAAACTAAAGAAAGCGGAGCAACGCCGTCTCCTACCCAGGAAGAAATTCCCCTGGCTGCTCGTCGCCGGCACCATAATGGCGGCGTTGCTTGTCATTGTTTTTCTGATGAAGAAAAAGAATTACACCCTGACCGTTACGATCGGAAACGGGGTCAGCGGAACGCCCGCGGCCGGGAGCTATACCTACAGCAAAGGAACCCTCGTACTTTACGCATTCGAGCTTGGTGCCGACTACAAAGACCTGATGGTGAAGAGCAACGGAATGGAGGTCGCCGCCAGCGGCACCCTGAATATGGACCGCGATACCCGGCTCGAGGTCTCCGCCACACCAATGTCCATTTTGGCGACATTGAATGTCAACGCCAAAAGCAATTGCTTCATCCTGAATAATTCGGCCGCTGTCGAAGCGCTAATCAATCCCGGCAGTTACACGGTGCAACTATCGGGTAATGCCTACTTTAATGGCACTTCTCCATTTAACGCCGTGCTCGTGTGCTATGAGAGCCTTGACAGCATCCCTCACTTTGCTGCGCTGACCATCGGCCAAGCGTACAACTTGGACTTAAGAAGCAATGGGGCCCAAGCCCGCCTTCATGCCTTTTTTGTTGAGGATAGCATGCGCACAGACAATTCCGGCGAGGTCACCCTCACATTCGGATCGCAGCAGATCAAGGTTCACGGAGAAAACAACTGTATTGGGTTCGACAGAATTCCTGCGGCCCAAATTTCGGTTCCCGCGGGCTCATACAACATCCGTGTCAGCGGCAACGCTTACAGTTCACCATACACAACCATGAATGAAATCCTGGTATTTTATTACAGTAACAGCGGAATCTGCCAGCAGGCCCTGACTGTTGGCCAGACCACGCGGATCACTATCACGAGTTTCTTTTTCTGGGCCTTCTTCGTCGAAGGGTTCAACTCGGAAGACAACAGCGGTGTGGTGCAACTGGAATTCTTCAATTGAGTTGGTTTTCCCCGGATGCGAATCTTGACAATAGCGGCTTGACGATTTAAACTGGCGGCCATGAAAATGGAACCGTTCGCCCTCGAGCGATTTTTCGCGCACCATGAATTCCAGGCCGCGCACGTGCTGTGCGCCTCGGATTGTGAAACTTTTTCAATCGGGGATTTGCTGGCCATGGAACCCGGGACGGAAGAAGATTTCGCCGCGCTGCGCCTGGGTTATACCGAAACTGCCGGTGACCCGGAATTGCGCAGGCTGATCTCCAAACTTTACCAGGGAATAACGGCCGCTGATATCCTGGTTTTTGCCGGGGCTGAGGAAGCCATTTTCGTTTTTATGAACGCGGTTATGAACGCAGGAGAACACCTGCTTGTGCACTCTCCCTGCTACCAGTCTTTGGCCGCTGTTGCCGCGGGCAATGGCTGCTTGGTAACCCCTTGGCAAACCAGCCAGAAAAACGGTTGGGAGTTGGACCTCGAATTCCTGGAGCGTTCAAGCACAGCCGCAACCCGGACGTTGGTGGTGAATTTCCCCCACAATCCTTCGGGATATTTGCCAAGCCGCGATTTTTTTGAGCTCCTGCTGCGCCTTGCCGCCGCCAAAGGCTGGCTGATCTTTTCAGACTAGGTCTACCGCTTTCTGGAATACAAGCCCGAAAACAGGCTGCCGGCGGCCTGCGAAGTATACGAAAACGGTGTCTCCCTGGGCGTGATGTCCAAATCCTTCGGCCTGGCCGGGTTGCGTTTGGGTTGGATTGCCTGCCGCAACCGCGATATCCTGAAGAAAATGGCCGAATTCAAAGATTACACCACCATTTGCACGGCCGCGCCCAGCGAATTTCTCTCGTCCCTGGCCTTGCGGCAGCACGAAACTATCCTGAAACGTAACCGCGAGATTATCGCCCGCAACCTTGATTTGTTACGCGGTTTCATGCTTCAAAACAGCGAATATTTTTCCTGGCAGGAACCGCTGGCCGGGCCGGTGGCTTTCCCCCGCGTCAATTTTTCTCAAGCCAGCGATGATTTTTGCACCGATCTGCTCAAGAAGCAAAATGTGCTGCTCGCCCCCGGTCGTTTATTCGCCGCCGCGCCGGCGCAATTCCGCATCGGATTAGGCCGCAGCGATTTTCGCCTGGGGCTGGACAAGATTTCTGAATATACGAAAAAATACTTTTAGACAGATGATCTTCATTGCCTGAGCTTGATATTTTATTTTATTTTAACTAATATTTACTAATGAATTCACTGTTTCGTTGTTCACTGCTATTTTGGATGATGCTGTCAGGTTTGTCGGCCGCAGCCATAGCGCCGATCGCCGATTGTAAACCGTGCGGGATAGCTCTCGACATCCCCAGAGACGAGCTCTGGCAAGGATTACAGCGGGAAGATAAAACAACCTTTGTCATGCAGCGCGGTAATGAGCTTTTCGCTACCATCGAGATCCTGAAATTTTACAATGAAGCGCGATATTCATTGGACCAGCTTGTGAAGAATTATCGCGAGCTCTGCAATCCGGACATTGTTATCGAAAGTGCATTCGTTTCCCGGAAGATCAACGGCATTCCGGTGCGCTGGGGCCGGGGCCGGGGTCTTTCAGCAGATGGCGGCAAGTTCCTGGTCCATTTGCTTTTTTTCTTTAATGGGGAAGATGCCTGTCAGTTGATCACGATCGTGCGCGAACAGTCAAAGAGCCTGCATGAAAACCTGATGCCCGAGATCATCAAAAGCATTCGGCGGTTGCCTGCATTAATGGCTGATTGATCATTTCGGCCACAGGGGAACGCATTCTGTTTTTTTATGTTTGGGCGGGAAAAAGACATTGAAATCCAGATAACAATTATTCGCTGATTGGATCGGGTCGGTTATTTCCGGGCCGGGTGGTAATGCACATACACTTTGCGGACCATTTCGATATGTTCGGTTAAAAGTTTTTCGACCCGGGTGGCAATGGCGTCGCCTTTGTACACATCGAGACTGCCATCAATGCCGATGGTCAGGTTGATCACAAAATAGGGACCGAAACGGTGGGCATGAATTTCTTCTATTTGCGTGATTTGCGGAAGTTTTTTCAGAACCAATCTGATTTTTTTATCCAAAAAATGACTCGGTACCGAGTCCATCAAATCGGCCGTGGATTGGCGCAGAATGCCGATGCCGGTGCGCAGGATCAGCAGGGCTACCAGGGCGCCGGCCAAAGGGTCAATCCATGGATATCCCTGGCGGCTCAGGAAAATGCCCAGGCTGGCGGCCAGGGCCGAAAAAATGTCATTGCGGTGATCAAAGGCCAGCGCCCGAATGGCCAGACTGTTAGTTTTTTTTCCGACCCCGTTGGTATAAAACGTTAAAGCGATCTTAAGCAACACCGTCAGCAAGGCCACCCACAGGGTACCCAAGGTGGCGCTGTTTAAATCAACATCACCTCGGAACTGGTCGAACATATTGTTGATCGATTTCCAGAAGATGGCGATGGCGGTGGTAATGACAAATGATCCCACGGTCAAAGCGGCGATGCTTTCCATCTGCCGGTGGCCATAGGGATGCTCGCTGTCCGGCGGTTCTCCCGCCAGTTTCATGAAAATTTTTACTACGATGTAATAAGCGACATCTGAGGTGGAATTTATGCCGTCTGAAAGCAAGGCGGCGCTGTGGCCGACGATCCCCATGGTGGTCTTGACCGCCGCCAGACCGATATTGCAGAATAACCCCAGGTTAACGACGGTCTGGCCTTTTTTCTGGTACTGCTGGGCATCCGGGCTTTCGGCCGATAAAAATTCGTCCACTATTTTTTCCAAGATAATATCCTTGCGAAGATGGAGATTTTTTAAGCGCCGATGCGAAAGGCACGGTAATGTTTGAAATTCCAGATTAGTTCCTGGATGGTTACCTTGATGATGCCGGTGACCGGAATGCAGAGCAGCAGGCCCATGATGCCGAACATTTCCCCGCCGATAAAAATGGCGATAATGACCAGCAGGGGATGAATTTCCAGGCTGCGGCCCAGGATATTGGGCGAGACCAGGGTGTCGTCGATCAGGCGAATGGCGATAAAGGCAAGGATCACCACCAAAGCGGCGTTAAAGGAACCCTTGTCGATGACGTTGAGAATGATGGCCGGAACGGCGCCGACGATGGGTCCGAAATAAGGGATCATATTGGCTATGCCGGCTACGGCGCCGATGATCAGGAAATAAGGTACCCTGAGGATCGCCAGAGCGGTGATGGCTAGAATACCGATACACAGAGAAACCAGCATTTGACCGCGGATATAGCTGCCAAGTTGGCCCTCGATTTTATGAAGCAGATTGATCGTCATTTCAAAATAGCTGTTGGGCAGAGTTTGAATGAAAGACTTTTTCAGCCGCCGGCCGTCTTTGAGCAGGAAGAAAGTCATGAACGGGATCATGAACAGCGTTATGAGCATGGGCAAGATGCTGGGAATCAATTGGATGCTGCGATTCAGCAAGGAGTAAATGAATTTTTCTACTCGGGGCATGATTTGATTGGCGATTTCCGGATTTTTCAACAAGGGGAGATGCTTGTTTAACAGGGTTTTCATTTTAAGCAACAACGTGGTCGGAGTTTCATTTTTTACCAGCTGGCTGATGGTCTTAAATTCGCGGGAGACCATGGGCGCCAGAAAAATCATTAGCCAGATCACGAGCAGAATAATGATGCCCATGACCAATGTCACGGCTCCGGTGCGGTTCAGACCCCGCCCTTCGAGCATACCCACCAGCGGATCGAGCAAGACAGAGAGCAGGGTGGCCAGTATCAATGGGGTTACTACCATGCCGCTGTGGGGCAGGATCCAAGTCACAGTCATCACGACAAGGATGAAGATGGCCACTTTAATCAAGAAAAAAATAAAAGCGCGGTTCAGGTTGATCACAATACTCTTGTTTTCAGGGAGCGCGTTCATTGGGGGTCCTGTTTTTCTTTTTTTGACTTACGGCTGTTTTTTGCCAGCATCTGCAGTTCAAGGTTGGTTTTTCGCAGGCGCTGGGCCAGCATGTTGGCCAGGGTGGACAGCACCTTGATCCCCAGTTCAGGTTTACGTTCGAACAGGTCGAACAGGTCCGGATGGAAAATACCCAGGAGAAGGGATTCGGAAAGGGCAACGGCCGTGGCTGAGCGGTTGTCGTCTTCCAGCAGGGCCATTTCACCGAAAAAATCTCCCTGGTTCAGGCAGGCCAATTGCTTTTGCTCCGGGGTTGCATAATCCACAAATATTCCCACTTCGCCGCTTTGCACGATATACATGCCGACACCCGGTTCATTCTGCCAGAAAATGACTTCAGAAATTTTGAACTGGCGGCGATGAATTAAATGTTCAATATCTCTGAGTTCACGCTTGCGTAATTGAGCGAAGATGGGAATGTTTTTCAAAAACTGGCGGACACTCTGGTTCTGATCGTTTTTGCCCTTAAAAATATTTCCCCAGATAGAGTCAATTTTTTTCATCATGCGCCTCATACTCCTGTTTGAAATCGCAAATTATTCTGCTAATGTAAATATAATATAAAATAAAATTTATTGCAATACCGTCATTTCCCCGGCCAGGGATTTTTGGAAATTCTTACGGATCAAGGCCGG